>JACWDO010000001.1 GCA_014654115.1 Pelagibacterales bacterium SAG-MED17
TGGCATAGGCCCTAGATAATCTTTTAAAATAAGCCAGCAAAAATATTAAATATTGTTCCATAAACAAAAAATGAGAATATTACAGGAAAAACACCATCTGTTTTTGTAACTTCTAAACGCACTAAGCCAGCTCCAAAAAGTACACCTCCCACAAGCAGATGGAGATCTTTTTTCTTGGTACAAAGCTTATTCTAAAAATCTAGATGTTGAAATTAAAGATCCTGAAGTATGGGTTAGTCAAGTACAAGGTCCACTTTCTATGAAGCTACTTGAAAATATAGCTGAAGGTTTTTCTGAAAATGACTGGAAATATTTTGATTGGAGAGAGCTGCAAATTTTAGATCAAAAAGTAATAGTAAGTCGAAGCGGTTTTACGAATGAACTTGGTTGGGAAATTTATTTTCGTCCAGAAAATGAAACTGAAAAAATTGGAGATTATATACTTGAGGAAGGGAAAAAGTTAGGAATGATTTTAGTTGCCACACCTGGTTTTAGATGTAGAAGAATTGAGGCGGGTCTACTATCTGCAGGTCAAGACTTTTCAAAAAAAACAAATCCTTTTTCAGTTGGGCTCGGACGTTTTATAAATTTTGACAAGGAAGATTTTATTGGGAAAGAAGCTCTAATGAATTCAGACAAAAAATGTAAAACATGGGGAATAAGAGTAGCAGATGGAACAGCGATAAAAGGAGAGAGTATTAAAATAAATGAAAAAAATATTGGCAAAATAACTTCTAGCACTTGGTCACCATATCAAGTTTGTGGTGTTGGAATTATACATCTTGATAATAATGAAAATGGACCAGGAGATGTTGTTGATGTTAAATGTACAGATGGAAAAGTGCACAAAGGTGAAATCTGTAAATTACCTATGTACGATGCTCAAGGCGAAATAGTCAGAGGTGTAAATAGAAATATTCCTAGTGAGCCTAATCCTTGGTCTGGGATTAAAGTCTCAAATTAAAAAAATTATTTAGTGAAGAGTAAAAAACAAATAATTACAGTTGGTGGTGGAGGTTTCACACACAACCAAGATAAAGATCTAGATCAATTTTTATTAGATCAAATAAATAAGGAAAACTGCTCTATAGGATTTTTACCAACTGCTAGCAGTGATGACTCAAAAAAAACTGAGCTTTTCTACAAAAGATTTGAAAACACTGACCTAAAAGTTTCCCATTTCAATCTTGTATCTAACGTCAAGGGTTTTGAAAACTGGCTTTCAAATTTAGATGCTGTTTATATTGGAGGAGGAAATACTAAATTTATGCTCAACTTATGGAAAAAAAATAATTTAATTGAGATTTTTAAAGAAATTTATAATTCAGGCATAATTCTATCTGGCGTAAGCGCAGGTGCTGCTTGTTGGTTTGATTGTTTTCTTACAGACTCAGATGGGCCTGGCTTTAAGCCCTTAAATGGTATTGGGCTTATATCTGGAAGTTTTACACCACATTATTCAGATGTAATAAGAGCAGATAAATATAGAGAAAGTATAAAAAATAAAACTTTGCCTAATGGTATAGCTGTTGATGATGGAGTTGCAGTACTTTTTATTGACGGAAAACCAACTGAGGTTTATTCTTCTCGAGAAAGCCATAATGCTTATTTTGTAAATCAAAATAAACAATTTAATTTAAAAGAATATATTAAAGTTAATAATGAGTGATAATATTTTACCAAGCCAAAAAATTTTTAGCATTAAAGATGCAAGAGAACTGTCACGGAAACGTCTCCCTAAATTAGTTTTTGATTTTATCGATGGAGCATCTGGAGATGAAAAACTAGCTGAAATAAATAGCAGAGCATTAGATCAAATTAGACTTGAACCTAAAGTTTTAAGAAATGTTGAGAAGAGATCTCTTAAAAAAAAAGTATTAGGTTATGAGTTTAATTTTCCTTTTGGTTTTGCTCCAATGGGAATGACAAATTTATCATGGCCTGGCGCAGACTCTATGTTAGCAGCAGAAAGCGCAAGAAATAATATACCTACGTGTGTTTCAATGGCTTCTACAACAACTTTAGAAAAAATGTATGAACTGTCAGAAGGTCATTCATGGATGCAGTTATATATTTTTCAGGATGAAAACTTTGTTATGGAACTTTTAGATAGAGCTAAGAATACTGGATACGAAGTTGCAATATTAACTGTAGATGTTCCAGTACTATCTAGAAGAACTAGAGATGATAAAAATGGTTTCTCCTATCCTTTTAAAATAGGTCCAAAACAATTTTTTGATTTTGCAACTCACCCTACTTGGTCTCTTTCTACTTTACTTAGTGGCATTCCTAAACCGATGAACTATGTAACATCTAAAAGCGGAGATGGTATTTTTAAAAGAAAAGAAAGTAGGGGCTCCACAGATTGGGATACACTTAAGAGAGTAAGAGATAAATGGAAGGGTAAACTTATAATTAAAGGAGTAATGTCTCCTGATGATGCAAAGCTAATAAAAGATGCAGGTGCAGATGCAATTCAAGTTTCAAATCATGGAGGCAGACAATTAGACAGCGCAACAGCAGCAATAAATATGCTTCCACTGATTAGAAAATCAGTAGGAAGCGAATTTCCTTTAATCTTTGATAGTGGAATAAGAAGTGGAAGTGATATTGTAAGAGCGCTCGCATTTGGTGCTGATTATGCAATGATTGGTAGGCCCGTAATGTACGCAATGGGAGCTGATGGAAGAAAAGGATTAAGAAGAATTGTTGAAATAATTAAAGAAGAAGCTAGCACGACGCTCGGGTTAGTAGGATTAAATGATATTAATGATATAACTTCTAATATAGTAATAGATAGTACTGTGAATAAGGTAAATTACTAAATGAGTGAAAATAAAATTAGAGGTGGAGCATTACTTGCTAGAGCTCTAAAAGATAAAGGAATTAGCAAAGTTTTCACTCTTTCTGGAGGTTTTTGTAATCCAGCAATTGAAGGTTTTGCTGAATGCCAAATTGAAGTTATAAATACTCCTCATGAGCAGATTGCTGGTCATTTAGCAGATGGCAATACAAGAATTACTCGTAAACCATCAGTATGTTTAGTTGGACCTGAAGGATTTACTAACGCAGTTCCTTCAATGATGGAAGCTTGGGGTGAGAGAAGTCCCATTATTTACATTACAGGATCTAGCAGTCTTAAAAGACAAGGTTCAGGTGGTTTTAAAGAAATAGATGATGTTTCAATTGCAGCACCTTTAACTAAACACAGCGCAAGTATTACAGATGGAACTAGAATAAGAGAATTTGTAGATAAAGCATATCATATTGCAACTAACGGTTATCCTGGTGCTGTACATCTAAGTCTTCCAGTTGATATAATGTTTTCATCTTTTGAGGAAGATGTTGGGTTAGAAGAAAGACCATTCTCTCAAAAAGCAAAGCCTTTAGCGAAAGCTTGGCCAGATCCAAATTCACTTGCAGAAGTTTTAGAGCTTGCTTCAAATTCAAAAAAACCAATTATAATTGGTGGACATGGTGTTTGGTGGTCACACTCAGAAAAAAATCTAGAAGCTGCTGGTAATAATTTAAATATACCAATTTTTAATATTCCATATCATCAAAAGCTATTAGGAGAAGAGGCAAACGCTTATATGGGGTTGGCTGATATACATCAATATCCTCCTTCAGAATTTGCATTACATAATTCAGATTTGGTTCTTGTTGTTGGAGCACGATTGGATAATCAAATGAATTTTGGAAATCCACCTTTTATTCCAAAATCAGCAAAATTAGTTTGTGTAAATGGTTCCCATGAAGAATTAGAACTTAATAGAGCTGCAGATTTAAGTTTACTAAGTGACCCTGGTGTTTTTTTAGATACATTATCTAACTTAAAAAAAAATAATAAATGGTCTTTAGGCACAACTTGGTTTGAGGAGAATAAAAAAAAGAAAAATGAATGGGTAGATAAATCATTGAAAGATTTAAAAATTGAAGCTGAAGCATCAAAGAAAAATGGAGGAAAAATTCATCCTCTACAACTTTCATTAGATGTCCAAGAAGCAATGGGTGAAAATGATTGGCTTGTAATCGACGGAGGAAATACTCATTTCTGGTCAGAAATAGCAATCAATATTGCTGGTGCCAAAGGAAAAAAATTAAAAGGAATTTTGCACCCTGGAACTTTTAGTATGTTGGGTGTTGGAGTTTCATTTGCTTTATCTGCAAAAAACCACAGTCCAGACTCAAATGTTGTTCTCATTAGTGGAGATGGTGCATTTTTATCCGGAGGAATGTCTATTGAAAGTGTATTTTATGAGAAAAAAGCTATTACAGTTGTAATAGATAATAACGGCGGTCTTGCTTCAATTGGTCAACAACAAGAAAGGTTATTTAAAAGTGGAAAAAGTGTAGGAACTGATTTTCGTGATATCCCTTTCCATAAGATATTTGAAGGATTTGGAGGGCATGGAGAATTAGTTAATAAAAGAGAAGAATTAGGCCCAGCGCTTAAAAGAGCAATGGAAAGTGGAAAACCTGCGTGCGTTAATGTCAAAGCAAAACCTGTATTAAGTCCAATAGTCTCAGCAGTTGCAAGTAAAAGAGAGAAATCATCAATAGAATAATTGTGACAACTTTCTCTTCTCACCTCTTGGATGCAACAAATGGTTCTCACGCTGGAAATATTGAAGTAATTATTTACCAAGTTAAAGAAAATGGAGAGAAAAATGTTTTCTGTGAAACTAAATCTGATGATGGCGGTAGAATACTTCAAGAGTTTGAATTAAGTGTAGAGGACTGTAAGAGTGAATATGAAATGGTTTGTAAAACTGGAAATTATTTTGCAGAAAAAAAAATAATCTCAGAAATTAATATTAAGTTTAGAATGGAAGATCCAAATAAAAAATATCATATTCCAATTATAATTTCTAAAAATAGTTATACTGTGTGGTGGTCTAAATAAAATGAGTAATGAAAATTTAATGCCACAAAAAAGTATAAAACTAAATATGTCGAGAAGAATAAGACGTACTCCATTTACAAATAAAGTTGAAGAGTGTGGTGTATCCGATTTTACAGTAGTAAATCACATGCTACTCCCAAAAGGATTTAAGAATACGGTTGAAGAAGATTATTGGCATCTAAGAGAACAAGTTCAAGTTTGGGATGTCTCTTGCCAAAGGCAGGTACAAATTACAGGTCCAGATGCTGAAAAACTTGTTCAAAAAATGACTCCAAGATCCATAAAAAAAATGGAGACCGGCAAATGTTTTTATATTCCTATCATAGATGAAACTGCAGGTATGATTAATGATCCAGTATTACTAAAGCTTGATGATGACATGTTTTGGATCTCTATAGCTGATTCAGATATTTTACTTTGGGCAAAAGGAATTGCATTAGGATCTGAACTTAATGTTGAGATTGTAGAACCAGATGTATATCCTCTAGCAATTCAAGGTCCAAAATCTGAAGATCTTCTAATTTCAATTTTTGGAGAAGATATAAAAAAAATAAAATTTTTTAATTTTAAAGTTTTTGACTTCCTGGGTACTAAGCAAATTATTGCAAGATCAGGATACAGCAAACAAGATGGATTTGAGATATACTTTAAAGGATTTGAAACACATTTTAATGAAATAGAACTTGGAGAGAAACTCTGGGATACTGTTTGGGAAAGTGGAAAAAAATTTAATATTTCTCCTGGATGTCCAAATTTAATTGATAGAATTGAAGCGGGATTAATGTCCTATGGAAACGACTTTACAAGAAAAAATAACCCTTTGGAGTGTAATCTTGAAAAATATTGTAAACAAGAGGATGATCACGACTTTATTGGTAAAAAAGCATTGAGAAAGATCCAATCTGAGGGAATTACTCAAAAAATGAGGGGAATAATATTTGATGGTGATCCATGCAAACCAACCGGTGTGCCTTTACCAGTATACTCAAAAGATAATACAAAAATTGGGCAAATTGCTTCTGGTATATATTCTCCAAGATTCAGAAAGAATATAGGTCTTTCTATGATTTTAAAAGATTACTGGGAAATTGGAAATGAGGTTTTTGTAAATACTTTCAATGGAAAAAATAGAAAAGGCATTATAACTTCTTTACCATTTCCAGATTAACCTTATATTTATTATTATGTTTAAACCTGTAATCGCCGGCTTCTCTAGATCACCTTTTACAATGGCGAGAAAAGGTGCGCTCATTGATACAAAACCAGTAAATTTATTGGCAGAGGTGATTAAAAATTTAGTTTCTAAATCCAATGTTAAAAAAGATGATATTGAAGATATTGTTGTTGGTTGTGCATTCCAAACTGGAGAACAGTCATTTAATATTGGAAAGCTAACAACATTTTTAACTAATATGGATGTCAAAACTTCAGGAATGACAGTTGATAGATGGTGTGGTTCTTCAATGGAAGCTATTCATATTGCTGCAGGTAAAATTTCATTAGGTGCAGGAAAAGTATTTATATGTGGGGGAGTAGAAAGTATGACCAGAGTTAATACAGGATTTGATCCCATACCTTATCCTGAAAATAAAAACGATAATCCTCATGTATATTTTTCAATGGGAACTACCGCAGAAAATGTTGCAAAAAAATATAATATCTCAAGACATAAACAGCAGGAATTTGCTATCTCAAGTCATCAAAAAGCACATGAAGCTCAAACAAAAGGGAATTTTAAAAATGAAATAGTATCTATAGGTGATTGTGATACTGATGGAAATATTAGACCAGGTAGTACAATGGAAAAGTTAGATGGATTAAAACTTGCATTTGACGAAAATGGTACTGTTACAGCAGCAACTTCTTCACCTCTAACTGATGGTGCAGCTGCAACATTAATTTGCGAAGAAAATTATGCAAAAGAAAATAATTTAAATATTCTGGGAAGAATTGTTTCTACTGCAGTGCAAGGCTGTGATCCTGACTATATGGGATTAGGTCCAATTGGAGCGTCAAGGAAAGCTTTGGAGAGAGCTAATTTGTCAGCGGATAAAATTGATATTGTTGAATTGAATGAGGCTTTCGCTTCTCAATCTTTAGCATGCATTAAAGATTTAGGCATAGATAAAGATAAAGTTAATTTAGATGGTGGAGCACTTGCTCTTGGACATCCTCTTGGAGCAACAGGTGCAAGAATTACAGGGAAAGCTGCTGAATTACTTCAGAGAGAAAATAAAAAGTATGCTTTGTCCACTCAATGTATTGGTTTGGGTATGGGAATTGCTACAGTAATCGAGTCTGTAAACTAAACTATCTATTTATTCCTCTTAATCTCTCAGATCTTCTTCTTAAAAGCTCAGCTGTAAGTAAAATTAATATTGATAAAACAATTAAACATGTTGCTACAGCTAAAATTGTAGGACTAAGTTGTTCTCTAAGACCAGTCCACATTTGAACTGGTATTGTAGTATTATCTAAGCCTGCTAAGAATAATACAACTACTACCTCATCGAAAGATGTGACAAATGCAAACAAACCACCAGAAATTACACCAGGTAAAATTAAAGGCAGAGTAATTTTCATAAATGTATTAAAAGGATTGCTACCTAAACTAGATGCAGCTCTAGTTATGCTATGATCAAACCCTGATAGTGTTGCGGTAACTGTGATTACCACAAATGGAGTTCCTAAAATAATGTGGGCTAAAATTATACCTAAATGTGTTGCGGCTAATCCTGCTTTTGCCATAAAAAAGAAAATTGCAACACCTGAAATAATTAAGGGAACTATCATGGGAGAAATTAAAATCGCCATAATCAAACCTTTGTAAGGCATGTGCCTACTGCTCAAGCCGAGAGCAGCTAAAGTTCCTAGTATAATTGAACCAATGGTTGCAAATATTGCAATTATAAAACTATTTTTTGCAGCCAAACCCCAAGGATTTTTGGTTCCATAGACCATATCTTTGTACCATCTTGTAGAAAATGCATCTGGATCAAGTCTCTTCATTCCATCTGTAAAAACTAAAAATTCTTCTGCATTAAATGATAATGGAAAAATTACAAACAATGGTGCAATTAAAAAGAAAAATACACATCCACATACAAAAAGATAAAAATAATGCCAGATTCTATAATGGGGTTCAGTATATTTTGGTAAAGCCATAATTATCCTAGTTTGATATTATCAACTCCTACAAGTTTGTTATAAATCCAATAAATAACTAACACTCCAGTCAGCAACATTAATCCCATTGCCGAAGCAAAACTCCAATCTAAAGTACTCTTCATGTGATAGGCTATCTGATTGCTTATGAGCGTTCCAGAAGCTCCCCCTACTAAGGCTGGAGTTATGTAATAACCAATTGCAAGTATAAATACTAATAAACAACCCGCTCCAATTCCAGGTATTGTAAGTGGGAAATATATTTTAAAAAAAGCCACTCCAGGAGTTGCGCCTAAAGATTTTCCAGCTCTCATTAAACTTGGAGAGATTGTTTTCATGACACTATATAAAGGTAGCACCATAAATGGTAAAAGTATTTGTGTCATTGCAACATAAGTCCCAGTTTTATTGTACATCATCTCTGGCCTATTATCGTTTGTCACTAAACCAATCCAAACAAAAAAATCATTAACTAATCCTTGTTGCTGCAATAAAATCATCCAACTAGCAGTTCTTACAAGTAATGAGGTCCAAAATGGAAGCAGCACACAAATCATGAGCAAGTTACTATACTTCATTGGAAGAGTTGCTAATAAATGTGCAATTGGATAAGCCATTAAAAAACAAAAAAAAGTTACAAAAAAAGCTACCTCTAACGTTCGTGACCATAAAATTCTATGAATTCTTCTATTCTCAGCAACTTGTATAATTTTACCCTCTTCATTTGAGTACATATCTACGCCCTTTAAATACTTTGAATATGTATAAGATGGAGCTCTTCTTTTAATTGCTCTCCAATAATCTACATTTCTCCACCTTTTATGCACTTTCATGATTTGCTCTTTATAGTTTCCTTCCTCAAACTTCTTCTGTTTTCTTGCAAGTTTTTTAAGAACACTCTTAAAGCCATTTTTTTCATAATTTAGTTGGGTTTGTAACTTTCCTGCTGTCTTATTCTCTACTAAAATTTTGTAATCTAAATAAAAAGCTTTAAACACTTCTTCGGATGGAAGTTCTTTTCCATCCCACTGCTCCATGGCTTTATATGTTTTGGGTAGCATATTGGTAACCATTTTGTCATCTATACTTCTAGAGAACATGTCTGCGATAGGAATGATGTAAGTAATAATTAGAAATAAGAGTAATGGTGTTACTAAAAGAAAAGCTTTTATTTTATTTTTTTTTTCTGCTTGCTTAAGGCTTTCCTCTAAAGGAATTCCATCGGTAGATAATATTTTTTGTTCTGAGCTCATAAAAAAAGGGCGGTTAAAAGTAACCGCCCTTAATATAATATAAAATTAAAGTGTTTAAAACTCTAATTATTTAATACTAGCTTTCATAGCTTCCCACTGTTCACCAAGCTCTGTTCCATTATCAGCCCAGTACTCAGCGTTCACTAAGAAGTATTTTTTAAGGTTAGCTGGTGCTGTTGGCATATGTGGAACCATATTAGTTTTTCCATCTTTATACCAAGGCTCTCCTGCTTCCATAACTGCAATTGATGATTTTCTCCATGGAGCATATGCAATATATTTTGCACTTCCTGCTAACATTTCAGTATTTGTCATCATTGCTAAAGCTTTTTTAGCATCCGCTTCGTTTGGTCCACCTTTAACTAATGCAAAATATTCGTAGTCAAGACCTTGTCCGTCCCAAACTTGAACTATTGGAGCACCTTCTCCTGTTGCAGCATTGAAAAATCTACCATTCCAACCAGTTGCCATTACAACTTCACCACTCATTAATAATTCTGGTGGTTGAGCACCTGCTGACCAAAATACACATCCGCCATTTGGATCTTCACAAAGTGCTTTGATTTTATCCATAGCTCTAGTTACGTAAGCTGGGTCCTCTAATTTTTGGTAAATAAATTCACCACCTTTACCCATTTTTACACCATCTGCTGCTAAAGCAATTTCTAGGTTTGTAAGAGCACTTTTGTAAATAGCTCTTTTTCCAGGAAATCTTTTTGTGTTAAAGAAATCTTTAATAGTTGATGGAGTGCTTTTTAAAAGGTCGCTGTTGTAAGCATAGTTCCATGAATATAAAATATTTCCTACAGCACATTTACTAGGCATGTCTGTAAAGAAGTCCTCACTTGCAGGTGTACCATCTGGAGCTGGTGGAAAGTCTTTGTCAAAATCAAATTCAACAAAAATACCTTCGTCACATCCATTAATAGTATCGTAAGCAAATACATCAATAATATCCCATGTAATTGCTCCTGCTTCTTTTTGGGCTTTGATTTCTGATAATCCACCAGAATAATCTACCCACTCGATTGGTATACCCAATGCTTTTGCAGTTGGATCACCATATCCTAGCTTTTGACTTTCTGTGTAAGCTCCACCCCATGATGCAACAACCACTGCAAATGCTGATGAAGATACTGAGATAGCAAAAGTTACGGCAAGTAATAATTTACTTAATTTTTTCATTTATCCTCCGTTTAAACGTTTTTTTTATAAAAAAGGGAGTACAGCAACATAGGAAAAGAGAGTCAACAGCGGATTTTGGAAATTATATTATAATTGGCTTATTTTGGGTCTAAAGCTCTTGCATCATGACTATTCCAGCCAATATTAATCTCGTTGCCTAATTTGATATCTAGATTTTGAGAACTATTTGGCACTTTTAAGATAAATTCTGAATTTCCGAGCAAGTTTAGCCTAACTCTAGTGTGATCGCCATGATAAATAACTTCTTCGATTTTGCCTTTTTGATTATTATCCATTTTATCTTTTGGATTTATTAAAGCTCTTTCAGGCCTGATAGATACTGTAGTTTTTTCTCCAACAGATTTAACTGATATTGGATTTGCGATTATTTCACCTTTGTCTAGTTTAACTTTGCAGGATCCATTTGATATATCTGAGATTTCTCCAGCGAAAGTGTTATTCTCTCCTATAAATTCGGCAACAAATGAATTTACTGGCTCTTCATACAACTTATCTGGACTTGAAAGTTGCTGAACTTTACCATCATTAAATACTGCAATTCTGTTTGACATTGTTAATGCCTCACCTTGATCATGTGTAACATACACAACTGTTACACCAATACTCTCATGAATATGTTTAATTTCATACTGCATACTCTCTCTTAAATTTTTATCTAAAGCACCTAGAGGCTCGTCCATTAAAACAACGGATGGATCGAATACCAATGCTCTTGCAACGGCTACTCTTTGTTGTTGGCCACCAGAAAGTTGTCCTGGCATTCTATTACCGAATCCTGATAATGAAACCATTGATAATGCTTTTTCTACTTTTTTGTCTATATCGTCTTTTGAAATTTTTCTTACCCTTAAAGGAAACGCTAAATTTTCATAAACTGTCATATGTGGAAAAAGAGCATAATTTTGAAAAACCATTCCAATACCTCTTTTGTGTGGAGGAATGTTTGAAATTGGATTTTTATCTAAATAGATTTCTCCATTAGTTGGGGTTTCAAAACCTGCAAGCATCATTAAGCACGTTGTTTTGCCTGAACCAGAAGGTCCAAGCATTGTTACAAACTCACCTTCTTCAATATCTAAATTCAAATCTTTAACTACTAATACTTTTCCATCGTAGCTTTTGTCGACTTTATCAAATTTTACGAAATCTTCTTTTTTTGACATAGATTAGTTTTTAAAACACTTAGTTAAGTTGTTTGCAACAGTTAATTAGCTTTTAACATGTAACTCTTTTGAAAAATTACAAAATAATTCACATCCTTTATCTGTAACTCGTATAGCTTCAGATGCCTCAACTCCCCAATCACCAAACTGCATTACAGCTATCATATGAAAACATGCATTCGGTACTAGTTCAGTCATTTCTCCTTTATATATATTAAGAGTATGCTCGCCCCAATCTGGAGGGTAACCTATACCAATGGAATAACCAGTTCTTGATTTTTTCTCAATGCCATATTTATCTAGAATACCCCAAAAAGCCTGGGCCACATCATTTGCTGTATTTCCTGGTTTAGTGGCATCTATTCCAGCTTGAAGAGCTTCAATAGTTTTATTCATTGTGTCTATTTTTAATTGATCTGGTTTTCCAAGTAAGACTGTTCTGGCCATTGGCGCATGATATCTTTTATAAACTCCAGATAATTCAACGATTGTCGCCTCACCTTCAACAAACTTATCTTGAGTTGCTGTTAAATGTGAAGCAGATGTTCCTTTTCCTGTTGGGAGAAGTGTGGCGATACTAGAATACTCTCCTCCAAACTCAGGTGTTCCATAAAATAAAGTTTTTTGTATTTCTCCAACTGCATCGCATTGTCTTACCCCAGGTTTAATTACTTCCATTGCAGTTTGCATTCCTTTTTCTGAAATTAGTGCTGCAGTTTTCATATAATTAATTTCTGCGTCAGATTTTGCAAATCTTGCCCAATTAACTAATCTTTCTGAGTCTTTTATTTTTGCATTTGGCAAACCTTGTTTTATCTTTTCATAGCAAAAAGCAGTGAAGTAATGAGCATCCATTTCAACCCCAACTGAAAGCTTATCCCAATTTCTATCTTTTATAATTTGAACTAAATAATCATAAGGATGTTTTGGCCATGTATGAATATAATTTTCATCATACACAATTATATTTTCATCTCTAAGATAAGTTTTAATATACGCACCTCCTGAGTCTTGAGCTCTTACAAAACATAAAGGTTCATCAGCGTTAACATGAACAATTGCACACTGAGCATAATAAAAAGACCATGCATCATAACCAGTTAAATAATTCATGTTATTTGTGTCGTGAGAAATTAATAGTTCAATTCCTTTATCCTGCATCATTGACTGAACTTTTTTTAATCTTTGTTTATATTCGTCTTTAGTAAATGACATAAATTTCTATCTAAATAATTTACCAAAACCTTCTACAAGGTTATTTTTATTTATTTGGACAAGAGTATCCCAAATTAAAGCCTGATTACTTGATAAAACAATCGTGTTGAGTTTTTTTTCAAGTTTATCAATTATTGGCAATACAGGAAGAGCTGTACAAGATACAAATAGTGCGTCCGCCCCATTTAAATCTATTTTAGATAAGACATCATACAAATAATTTTGGTCTACTTTACCAATGTCGTAATCTGCCTCTATATCAAAGTATGAATTGGATGTTATCTCAAATCCCTCTGACTTAAAATATCCCATAACTTCATCATTAAGTTTTTTGCTGTAGGGGGTAAATAGTGAAAGCTTTTTAATATTTAACTTTTTTAACGCTTTTATTGCGGCTGTACTTGGTGTTGTAACCTGAGCCATTGGTTTTGCTGCTTTTACCTTTTGCTCAATAGAGTTATAGCCTGCAGCAATAGTTCCAGAAGTACATCCGTAGACAACACAATCAATATCTTGATCAGGCAAAATATCTTTTGTTACAATGGTTACTTTATTAGACATTTTGATCAAATTTTCTTTAGTTAAAGGATTATAACACTCAATTCTATTTACAAAAAAATCTATATCACGATCTTTAATTACATTTATAAAATCTCTCTCAATCATAAAATCACTTGCGAGTGCAATAAGACCGACCCGTGGATTTGATTTACTTATGTATTTAGGTTCTATTTTTATTGAATTCATATTTTAAAAGAGTGAATATATCATAAGTTCTTAATTAATCATTATTATAAAATGAATCTAAAAGACACTTTAATTGCATCTCTTGTTCCAATTTTTTTAGGATTTGGATTTGTAATCGCAAAACCTGCTTTTGAATCTTTTCCTCCAATTCTTTTAATGGGGTTAAGATTTTCATTTGCTGCAGCTATTTTAATCTGGTGGTTTCCAATCCCAAGAGGTTATTTAATAAAAATTTTAATTGCTTCATTTATAGCAAATACACTGCAATATAGTATTACCTATACAGGATTAAATCATATCGATGCGTCTGCAGCAGTTCTGTTGGTACAAACAGAGGTTCCATTTGGAGTTATATTTGCTTTTTTTATGTTAAGTGAAAAACCAACCTTTAGAGCTTTGATTGGTATTGGAATAGCATTCATAGGTGTTTATATTTTAACAGGCTCACCAAATTTAGATGGAAAGATATTTGGTATCTCACTTACAATTTTAGGATCTGCAATTTGGGCTTTTGGGCAAGTAATCGTAAAACCACTAAGTAAAGAAATTAATCCTTTGGCATTAGTTGCATGGCTAGCACTATTTTCTGGACCAACTTTAATTTTTATTTCTGCAATCATTGAGGGTGATACGATATCTCATCTAACAACAGCTGAAATCAATCATTGGATAATTGCATTTTATTTGGGATTTATGATGCAGCCAATAACATATGGTTGTTTTTATTATGTGCTAAAAAATAACCCATTATATAAAGTATTGCCGATAGTAACTATGGGCATACCGCCTACTGGATTACTAGCAGCAATATTTTTATTAGGTGAAAAGCCAACATCAGAATTATTTATTGGTGGAACTGTGATTATATTTGGAGTGATAATGATACTGTATAAAAATAAGAAGGAGGTTACATAATGAAAATAGGTTTTGTTGGTTTAGGAAATGTTGGAGGAAAACTTGCTGGAAGTTTATTAAGAAATAATTTTGATTTAACAGTGAGAGACTTGGATGAAAACTTAACGAGCTCATTTAAAGATTTGGGAGCTAAAATTGCAAACTCCGCAAAGGAATTGGCTGAAGAAGTTGATCTAATAATAACATGTCTTCCTTCTCCTAAAATTTGTGCACAAGTTATGGAAGGAGAAGATGGAATATTGGAAGGTCTTTCTGAAAATAAAATTTGGTTAGAAATGAGCACTACTGATGAGGCAGAAGTTAAAAGAATAGGAGAGAAAGTTATTGAAAAAAAAGCTATCCCATTAGATGGTCCAGTAAGCGGTGGCTGTCATAGAGCTGCAACAGGAAACATAGCAATATTTATTGGTGGAGATAGAGAAACATTTGAGAAAATATTACCTGCTTTAACAACTATGGGAAGAAAAATATTACATACAGGTGAATTAGGTACTGCTTCGGTATTGAAGGTAATTACAAATTATCTAGCGTCTGCACACTTAGTTGCACTTGGTGAAGCATGGACAATTGCAAAAAAATCAAACCTAGATCTTGCAAAAACCTACAAAGGAATCGCAGTTTCCTCAGGTAATTCATTTGTGCATGAGACCGAAAGCCAAGTTATATTAAATGGTTCTTACAATATTAACTTTACTATGGATCTTGTTTTAAAAGATACAGGTCTATTTGATGAGCTAGCAAAAAAATTAAATGCACCTTTAGAAATTTCTCCAAAAATTGTTGAAATATTTAAGGATGGTCAAAAAAAATATGGATCAAGAGCTTGGTCCTCGATGATAGTAAAAAGAATGGAAGACTTAAATAAAATTAATTTTAGAGCTGAAGGTTTTCCTGAGGAGTTAATTGACAATGAGCCTGAAGAAAAAGGTTATGAAATTTAAATTTTATGCTACAATAAGTTTATGATTGAAAAGAAACATTTTTATATAGATGGAAAGTGGGTTTCTCCCACTAAGCCAAATGACTTTGAAGTAATTAATCCCTCAACTGAGGAAGCTTTTGCAATAATATCTTTAGGCTCTGCTGAAGATGCAGATAAAGCAATAAAAGCAGCGAGAATTGCGCTTGAGACCTGGAGAGAAACCACAAAAGAAGAAAGATTAGCTTTGCTTGAAAAGTTTGATGAAATTTATAAAAGAAGATGGAATGAAATGGTTGAGGCTCAATCTAAAGAAATGGGTGCACCACTAGATTTTGCATCAGAAACTCATACTAAAATGGGTGCTGATATTTGCAGGAACAACATTGAAATTTTAAAAGATTTTAATTTTGAACATCAATTTGATCCTAAATCTAATAACCATATCAGATATGAACCAATTGGAGTTTGTGGATTAATTACGCCATGGAATTATCCAATGAACCAAATCATTTTAAAAGTTATTCCAGCTTTAGCTGCTGGATGTACAATGATTTTAAAACCGTCTGAAATTGCTCCAGTGTCAGCTGTATTGTTTGCTGAGATGATTGACGAAGCTGGCTTTCCTGCTGGAGTTTTTAACTTAGTGAATGGAAATGGAGAAGTTGTTGGAAATCATATGTCTGGTCATCCGGACATTGATATGGTCTCATTCACAGGATCAACAAGAGCTGGAAAACTAATTCAGAAAAATGCAGCTGATACTATAAAAAAAGTAACACTTGAGTTAGGTGGTAAAGGTGGAAATATAGTTTTCGCAGACTCGTATCCTGATGCTGTTAGAGATGGTGTGAGGAATATAATGAGTAACTCAGGGCAATCATGTGATGCCCCGACAAGAATGTTGGTTGAAAAACCAATCTATGAAAGAGCTGTTAAAGAGGCTGTTGATGAGGCAAACAAAATTAAAGTTGATCTTGCATCTAAAAAAGGTGATCACATTGGACCTGTAGTTTCAAAAGTACAATACGATAAAGTTGTAAATCTTATTAATGAAGGAATTAAAGAAGGTGCAACGTTAGCTGCGGGTGGACCAGATTTGCCAAATGGACTTAACAAAGGTTATTTTGTTAAACCAACAATTTTTTCAAATGTAAATAATGATATGAAAATTGCAAGAACTGAAATTTTTGGACCTGTACTTTCAATTATACCATTTGAAACTGAGGAAGAGGCAATAGCAATTACAAATGATACATCTTATGGACTTGGTAATTATCTACAAACTGAAGATAAAGAAAAAGCAAAAAGGGTTGCTAGAAAAGTAAAAGCTGGAACAGTTTATATTAATGGTCAAGCCACAGATACTGGGATGCCGTTTGGTGGTTATAAACAATCTGGCAATGGTCGTGAAGGTGGTGTCTGGGGTTTCACTGAATTTTTAGAAGTTAAAGCAATTACCGGTTGGAATTAATAGTTTAAATAACTTATAATCAGAATTAGTTTAGAGGTTTATATGATTGGTTATGTGATGGTAGGCACTAATAATTTAGATGATGCTATTAAATTTTACGATAAAGTTTTAGAAGTAATTGGTTTAGATAGAAACGAGACAATAGAAGATGATTATGCTGCATATGGAGCAAAAGGTACCAAAGATATTGAATTTTACGTCACCAAACCTTTCAATAAAAAAGATGCTTCCTTTGGAAATGGAACGCAGATAACATTTTTAACTACATCAAGATCTCACGTAGATAAATTTCATGAGATAGGTTTAAAAGCTGGTGGAACTAGTGAGGGATCTGGTGGTGAAAGACCAGAAGGCTCAGGAGTTTATTATTCTTATCTTCGTGATTTAGATGGAAATAAAATTTGTGCCTTTACAAATAGTAGAGAATAAAATTTATGTCATACGACTCAATCAAGACAAAATTAGAAAACAATAAAATCATTATTTTAGATGGAGGTATGGGCGCAGAACTAGAAAAAAATGGTGCTCACATGGATAAGCATATGTGGTGTGGGAAGTGCTCTGTTGATCATCCTGAATTAGTTAGAAAAGTACATGAGGATTATATAAATGCTGGAGCCGATGTAATTACAACTAATACTTATAGCACTACCCCAATATCAATGAGACAGTATGGTTATGAGGACTCAATAGAAAAATTTAATCAAAAAAGTGTTAAGATTGCAAGAGAAGCAATAGAAAATACAAATAAAGAAACTGCATTAGCTGGAAGTGTATCAACTTTTGGAAACTTTTATAAACTTGGTATCAAAGCGATGATACCTGGTTTTCATGAACAACTAAAAATTTTATCTGAAGCTGGAGTAGACTTAATTATTTTAGAAGCCATGTCTTCACAAGCTGACATAGTTGAAGCAATGTTAAATTGTTCCACAAAAGTAAATATACCTGTTTGGTTATCAGTATCTTGTGTAATGGATGATCAAAAAAATATAATGCTTGGATACAATGATACAATTGACTCTGATACACATGTATATGAAAACTTTGGGACATCCATAAAAAATTTTAAAAAATTACACAGAGGTCCAATATTGGTTGCTCATTCAGATATAAATATTACAGGAAAAGCAATCAAAACTGCGAAGAAAAATTATGATGGGATAGTAGGAGCGTATCCAAATAAAGGTTATTATGAAAAACCACATTGGCGATTTGTAGATGACATGACGGCAACTGGATATTTAAATGAAGTTAAGTCATGGATTAAAAATGGAGCTCAGATCATAGGTGGATGTTGTGGAATTGGAGTAGATGAAATTAAAGCAATTTCAGTTTTAAAAAACTAAAGTATATTTTGAGTATTATGAAAACATTTATTGGCGGTATTGGCTGTTTTTGGGACGAAAAGAAATATGAGGGCATCAAAGGTATAGTCTCAACAGAGTGCGGTTATTGTGGAGGGGACGATCCAAACGTCACTTACAAAGCTGTTTGTGGCGGAGATACAGGTCATATAGAAGTGGTCAAAGTTGAGTATGATGAAAAAGAAAAGTCATATGAAGATATGGTCAATTTATTTTTTGAATTGCACGACTCAACCCAAGTAAATCGACAAGGTACATATGTAGGAATTCAATATCGTTCTGAAATATTTTATAGTACAGAGGAAGAAAAACAGATTGCAGAAAAAGTTTTAAACGAGGTAAACAGCAAATTAAATGGAAAAGTTTCGACTAAAGTATCAAAAGAAAAAAATTACTGTAAAGCCGAAGGTTATCACCAAAAGTACGAACAAAAAAAATCATTAAAATATTGAAGAAACAAAAATTACTCTCTGTTAGAAATCCAGAATTAACAACAGTTAAAGACAACAAAGCCTTATGGAACCTTCCGAAAACAAGAAGGTCTGGTTATAAAAATTTACATAAAATTAATAGATACAGTATTTTTTTAAGATCTGACTTAATTCTAAAACTAAAGTCTAAACCAAATAAAACTATCAGTAATCTTCCTCTAGTTAAGAAGATGACTAAAAATAAATCTTTTTGCTCTTTAATTGTTGGCAATCATCAAAATATATTATTTGAAAAATACGCCAAAGATTTTAAAAAAAACCAACCTCAAACAATTATGTCCATTACAAAAATGTTCGTTAATTTATTTGTTGGAGAATTGGTAAGTACTAAATTAATAGAACTTAATAAAAAAATTTCTTACTATTTGCCAAAAATTGGAAGTGGATATGCAAATGCAAAGATCCAAGATGTTTTAAACATGAATGTTATAAACTCTTATACTGAAGATTATACTAAGGCATACTCATCTTCATTTATGCACGAACCTGTTGGAGGATGGAGACTTCCTAAAAATCTTAAAAATCATCTAAGCCAAGAGGAGTATTTAAATACAATTAAAAGATCTAAAAATAAAAGTTTAATTAATAATTCTGCATATGCTTTTTATAAATCTGCAAATACAGATGTAGTTGGATTAATTATTGAAAAAGTAAGCGGTAGAACTTTAAGAGATTGGGTTTTATCAGCAGTTGAGGCGGCTGGATTTGAAGATGGATTATATATTGCATCAGATAGATATGGTATGCCTTGGATGTCTGGAGGTGGTTGCTTAATTACAAGAGACTTTTTACGAATGGGTTTACTTTTCGCAAGGAAAGGTATGGGTGTTGGGAATAGAAAAGTTGGATCTTCATCTTTTTTTAATAAAACAATTAATAATGTAGGGCCAAAATATATGGATTTATCTAAAGACAAATATTTATATTATTCAAATTCTACAATGGTTTCAGGCAACATGATTGGGCACTCAGGATATGGTGGTCAATTTCTAGCAACAAATTTTAAAACTGGCAATGTAGCTGCTTTTTTTTCTGTTCTAGAAACAAAATCAGCAACGAAAGAAAGTTATAAAACCGATATGATCAACATGCTGATAGATTTAGTTAATAAAAAATATTAAATTAAGAATATCTTTCAATTAAACTTTTTAAATGTTTGTCTGTAACACCACAGCATCCCCCAATAATTTGAATTTGTTTATCAATTAACTTTTCACATTCATTAGCAAATTCTTCCTCGGTAGAAGTCACAATAGCTTTATGGGATTTTGTATCAAACTTATGAATCTCAGGATAAAACATCATCGGACCATTCCAATTATTTTTGATTACATTCAATCCATCAAAAGAGTCAACTAACCAGGTATGCATGATACCATAAACATCTCCACCCATACTTGTAAGTGATTTTACAATATCATTTAGCAGTATAATTTTGTCATCAGGAATAAATTTTGGTTGCTCTTCATATTTGGTTTCATCATAAATTAACGAATTTTCTTTTTCCGCGCTAAAATTTCTTCCAATAACACTGTTATCAAATTTGCTTATACAACAACTTAATCCTACCCAAACTGGTAATTCAGTTTCTAAAGCGGCATTCAATAAAATTTTTGCATGATCAATATCAAGTAACATTTCTAAAATTAAAATATCAGCTCCCTCCTCTTTTAAAATTTTAGCAGCTTCTTTATAATTTTGTTCCTCTTGTTTAAAAGAAGGTATGTACTTTGGATTTGGCACAAATTCATTTTCTTTTAATGAAAAAAAATTTGATAAACTTCCAGCAACCCCAATTTTATTTTCTTTACCTTTATTTTTTATTGCCTGTCTAGCTAATTTGACTGATTGGATAATAAATTCTTTAGTTTCTGCTCCACGATTAATGCTTTCAAGATTATGTCTCGTTGAACTAAAAGTATTTGCTGTAATCAAATCAGAACCAGCATCAATAAACTTTTCATGAACTTTAATTACTATGTCTTGTGAAATTATTGAAGCTAAGGCAGAAAAAGCAGAGGACATTTTGCCTCCCAATTTTGCAATTTCAGAACCATTTCCACCGTCTAAAAATATTTTTGATTTTGATTTTGATTTTAATTTTTCCTTAAAATGCATTTATTTTTCATTTTTTGGAGCAAGTACTACAGCTAAAATTCCTCCTAACACAATCATTGTACTTCCCACAACTTCACGCCAACCAAATGTTTCATCTGTTAAAATTCCCGCTGATATAACTCCAACAACTACTTCGCTCAAATATAATATAGCGCAAAGACCTGCTCCTAAAACTGAGGGTGACCACATGATAACTACCCCTGTTGGAATAAAATAAAATACTGAAATAAGAACTAAAAAAGTAAACATTGATGTAAAAGCTTCAATTGGTGGCATAGGCCCTAGATAATCTTTTAAAATAAAGCCAGCAAAAATATTAAATATTGTTCCATAAACAAAAAATGAGAATATTACAGGAAAAACACCATCTGTTTTTGTAACTTCTAAACGCACTAAGCCAGCTCCAAAAAGTACACCTCCCACTAGCGCCAGTAAATCTCCTGCATTTTGTGGTAATGGTATAATATTAGATTGACTGAAAACAACCCACAGACCTCCAAGCGCTAAACTTAGAGTTAAAACCCTTTCTAAACCTGGTCTTTTCTTTAAAAAAAATATTTCAAATATGGTTGTCCAGATAGGTATCATGTAAAACATGATCAATGCTCGAACAACATCTGTTAATAAAAAACTTAGAGCGTAACATATAAAACCACTACCTGTTAAAAAACCAACAAAGGGAATTTCTAATCCTGATGTTCGACCTTTAAATTTTCTCCATAAAGATAAAGGTGTAAGCAATATAATACCAATCATCATTTGAGAAATAGTTCCCCAACCTCCAGTAAGTCCACCATCCTCTAAAATTCTTTGTGGAAGCCAATAAACTCCCCATGATCCAGCAGCTATGGCTAATGCAAAAGCTATTTTAAAATGATGTTTGTGTCTGACCATTAATTTAGTTTTGGTTTATGATTAGAAAAATTAAAAATTTCCTCATATCTTTTTGCAAAAGATATCACTTTTAAATCTTCTTTTTGTTTAGCTATAATTTGTATACCAATTGGAAATCCATTCTTATTAAACCCTATTGGTAAAGAAATTGATGGTAAGTAAAAAAGACTAGCAAATATGTGTATTTCAATCCATCTATGGTATGTATCCATTAGCTGATCATTAATTTTTTCAGGATGTCTTAAGTTTTTATCAAAAGGGAATGATTGTTGAGATGGTAAAGCTAAAAAATCAAAACTGCCAAACAAACTATTTGTATCATTTGATAATTCAATTCTTGAATTAAGAGCTAATTTCACATCTTCCTCTGTGAGCTTAATGCCTTTATTATATTCCCATGTCGCCTGCGGTGTCATTTCATTAATATCTTCAATGTTCATTGTAATTATATCTTCATAAATACTTTTAGCTCTCAATGTTCCCCAACAATTCCATAACTTGTGAGCATCTATTTTTGGTTTTAAATATTCAATTATTACTTTATTCTTTTCAAGACTGTTTAATTGTTTATTACACATTTCAATTAACTCAGGATCATATTGATAATTACCATTCATATCAGATAACCATCCGATCTTTATTTTTGAAAATTCTTGATCACTAATGTTGGTATCTTTAAATGAGTTTGTTAAACTAAAAGAAATTGGATCATCTTTATGTTTTCCAGCTATCACATCTAAAAGAATAGCCATATCATCTGGTGTTCTTGCAAGACATCCAGGCGTTGAGATAATTGGAAGATTCTTTTTTTTATCATTTGTTAGATAATCAGGCAAAAGTCCCGGTGTTGGTCTAAAACCATAGACATTTGCATAAGCTGCTGGCGTTCTGCAAGAACCCATCATATCTGTTCCATCTGCAAACGGTAGTAGTTCGGCTGCAACAGCTACACCAGCTCCACCACTTGATCCTCCTGATGATTGTGTATTACCATAAATATTTGGCGTAATTCCAAACAGTCTATTTGCCGTATGTGCACCTACACCCAGTTCAGCAGTATTAGTTTTACCTATCATAATGCCACCAGCATCTAATTGACGGTCAACAATTAAAGAATTTTTTTTTGGAAAATAATCTTTATATCCTGGAAAACCATAAGTGGTTGGAAAATCAACTACATCTAATAAATCTTTTGATGCTAAAGGTAGACCAAATAATGGCTTGATGTCATCAAAATTTTCATCTTTGTGTTTAGCCTCATTTATTATTTGCTCTTCGTCTTTAATTGAGACTATAGCATTTAAAGATGGGTTATATTTTTTTATTCTATCTAGGTAAAAACTTACAACTTCACTCACAGAAATCTCTTTTTTATGAATTAAAGAAATAATTTCTTTTACTGATTTGTTTTCGAGCATTGAGGTTAATTATTATCTAGCTTTTTTAATTGATGCTAGAGTAATTTCCTTTGTTTCTTCTAAGGTTGCAATTCTTGGATTGGTTGCAAATGCTTGATCTTTCATTGCTTTTTCAGCGATTCTATCTACACAATCTTCAGGCACACCAATTTCACTTAAGCTTTTGGGAATTTTAATCCTATCAAGAATTTTTTCAACATTTGATATAAAGGCATCTACAGAGTGGTCTTCAAATTGCATAGCCTCAGACATTCTTTTAACTTTTTCTTCCATGCCAGGTAAATTATATTTTAAAACAACAGGTAATATTATTGCGTTGGTTAAACCATGATGTGTATTATATTCAGCTCCAACCATATGAGCAATTGCATGAACTAATCCTAAACCTTTTAAAAAAGAAATTCCTGCCAAGCAAGATCCAACATGCATTCCACCTCTCGCAACTATATTGCTCGGGTCTTCAACAGCGGTGACCAAAGATTTTGATATCAAAGATAATCCTTCTAAAGCTGCACCATCACACATAGGATTAAAACCAGGAACGCAATACCCTTCTATGCCATGTATTAAAGCATCTGCACCAGTCCAAGCTGTAAGGTTTGCTGGAAGACCAACGGTCAATTCAGGATCTAGTAATGCTAAAGAAGGTCTAACATCTGGATGCCACATGCAAAATTTCATTCCTTCTTTTAAGTATGTAACCATTGCTGTGATTTCTGTTTCTGCACCAGTGCCTGCTGTAGTTGGAATGGTTATGATTTTTGGAAAAGGATTATCTTTACTAATTTTGGGTGGCGTTAGTTCAAATTCAAAATCTCTGAGTGGCACGTCATTATTTGCAGTAAGGCATATTAATTTGCCACCATCCATTGCACTTCCTCCACCGATTGCAATTATAGAGTCGTGATTTCCCTCTTTAAATTTTTTTACCCCATTTGAAATTTCGTCTTCTCGGGGGTTTGGAGATATGTCAAAAAATAAATCCGATTTTACACTAGAGCTATTTAAATAAGTTTTTAAATTTATAATAAATGGTAATTTTGGACTTCCTTTATCTGTAACTATTAATGGATTTTTAATATCTAAATTATTACAGATACTTCCTATTTCTTTTAATCTGCCAGGGCCATAAGCAATGTTAGTAGGAAATGTCCAATCTTGGTTGGATAAAATATCAGCTTCGTTAAGTTTAAAACTTTGCATTTTTTTTATAAAGTATACAATTTTAAAAATTTATAAATGAATATTTCCACTCAAAACGCAGATTTAAAAAAAACTTATATAGCAATAATTACAATGCTCTTAGCAATTTTATGTGTGGATATGTATATGGTTGTAATAAAGTTCTTAGGTGATGAGTACACTGTAATTCAGCTTGCCGTATTTAGAAATATTGCAGGTGTAATACCTTTATTTATCCTTATTTTATTTACTAAAGAGTACCTATCTGTTTTTAAGAATTTAAGTAATAAATTTTTAGTTTTAAGTTTTTTTAGAGGTTTAGGTTTTTTATCAATGAATATTTTTATATTTATTTCAGTAATCAATCTCGAATTTGCCACTGCCATGGTGCTTACTTTTTCATCTCCTTTTTTTATCGTAATTTTATCAATTATTTTTTTAAAGGATAAAGTTGGTATTTATAGATGGTCTGCAATTTTTATTGGATTTTTTGGTGTGGTTCTTATTATGCAACCCACAAGTGACATATTTAATTATTACTCTATTTTTCCAATTTTAACTGCAATTGCATGGGCTTTCACAGTTATAATATTAAAATTTATTCCCCAAGGTCACTCAACAGCTAAAATACAACTTTATACTTTAATATTTAATGTAACTGGCGCAGTAATTTTATTTTTAATAACTACTGGACATACAGAGATAAAAAGCACTCAAGATTTTTTATTAATGATATTAACTGGAATTTTAGGTGGGACTGCCGCAATACTTTTCATTTATGCTTACAGACTAATTTCTGCAAGTAAGATGGCTTCTTTTGAATATTTTGGTATTCCATCATCTTTTGTTTTGGGTTGGTTGTTTTTCAATGAGGCACCTTGGGAACAATTATTTCCTGGAGTTTTTGTAATTGTTTTTGCTGGGATGATAATTATTTGGAGAGATAAAGTTAAACAAAAAAGTACTAAAGTAAGTAGAGAAATTAATTAGCCGATTTCATTGACTTCATAACTATTGCTCTATCGATTTCACCAATCAGTTTTCCTGTTTGTGTATCTACTACTGGAAACTTCTGATCTGTATCAACTAGTTTGTCAATTAATGTTTCAATTTTAGAGTCGTGTGGAATATTATGAGATCCATTTTCAAACAATTTTTGTGTATCGTCACAACATTTCTCTCTCATTACTTTACTCGCACTTAAAACTTTATATTTTGGAACATCCTCGCAAAAATCTTTCACATACTGATCCTTAGGATTTGCAACAATTTCCTCTGGAGTACCAACTTGCGAAACCTCTCCATCTTTCATAATTGCGATATGATCTCCCATCTTTATTGCTTCTAAAAAATCGTGAGTAATAAAAACCATTGTCTTTTGAAGTTTTTCTTGAATATTTAATAATTCATCCTGCATTTCTCTTCTAATTAGTGGGTCGAGCGCTGAAAAGGGCTCATCAAAAATTAAAATTTCTGGATCAACTGCTAATGCCCTTGCTAGACCAACTCTTTGTTGCATTCCACCAGATAGTTCTCGTGGATAATTATTATGCCAACCCTCCAAACCAACCATCTTTAGAACTTCCATGGATTTTTCTATTCTGTCATTTTTTTTATTACCTCTGATCTCTAACCCATATCCAATATTTTCAATAACTGTTCTATGCGGGAATAATCCAAAGTGTTGAAAAACCATACTCATCTTATTTCTTCTTAAATCTAATAAATCTCTTCCATTCATTTTTGTAACATCTACATCATCCATTTTAACTGTACCAGAGGTCGGTTCAATTAGTCTTGAAATGCATCTGACTAAAGTTGATTTTCCACTTCCAGATAAACCCATCACTACAAATGTTTCACCTTTCTCAATTGAAAAGCTAACATCTTTAACAGCAACAACATGTCCAGTTTTTTCTTGAACTTCTTTAATTGATAAATTTTTATCTAAATTTTTAATAATTCTTTTTTCGTCTGGCCCAAATAATTTCCAAACGTTAGTACAAGTTATTTTTGCTTGATTACTCATATTTTGTTATTTTAATAACATAAAAATAGACAATATTTTTCTTTAAAAGTAAAATTATTTATTTTAAATTTCTAGAATTATGTCATCTGAAGTCTCTAGTATCCAAGGAAAATCAATTTCATCTAAAAATATAATTACATATTCTTTAGTCTTATTAACTTTTTTAGTTGCTTTGTGGTTATCTTTTCAAAGCGATGGTCCTTCAAAAATGCCAAAAGTAGTAACTGATCAATTTACATTTACAGCATGGGTTAATGAAGGTGAGGATTACTTAAAAAAAAATTATAGATGGATTACAAAAATAATAGCCAGTTACATTAAAAATATTTATTATTTTGTTGAAGACTTTCTTCTCGACTCACCTTGGCTTTTAATTGCAGCGTTAGTTTTTTTACCCTGCTTAATTGCAGGTGGCTTAAGATTGGGGCTTTACTCTTTGTTTGTAATTTATTTTTGGGGGGCTACAGGCATGTGGGAACCGTCTCTTCAAACTGTAGCATTAATGGGTTTATCAGTATTGATGTGCGTAGTTGTTGGTGTAACTTTAGGTGTTATGTGCTCTCAAAGCGATCGTTTTGAAAATTTTATGAAACCTATTTTAGATACAATGCAAGTTATGCCGGCTTTTGTTTATCTTTTTCCTGCTCTATTTTTTTTTGGTATTGGAGGAGCTCCAGCAATATTAGCTACTATGATTTATTCTATGCCTCCAATAATAAGATTAACAAATACAGGAATTAGACAAGTTTCAGCGGAGACAATAGAGTCTGCAACTTCATTTGGCTCAAGCAAATTACAGCTTTTGTTTAAAATTAAAATTCCACTTTCATTACCCAGTATAATGATGGGGATTAACCAAGTTATAATGATGGCATTGGCACTTGTAGTTCTTGCATGTTTTATTGGGGCCGAAGGAATTGGCGGTCAAGTGTGGCAAGCAATTAGAAGACTTGACGTTGGATGGGCGATGGAAGGCGGACTATGTATTCTTTTTATGGCAATAATGTTTGATAGATTTAGTATGTCTTTCAGTAAAACTGAACAATCTCTACCCTCAAATGTTCAAAAATTTTATTTACTCCCTCAATCTTGGGAAAAATATTTAATTGCTAGAGTTATAGAAAAACCTTTAGAATTTTTAAGTGGATTAACTAATTTTATATGTATTAATTTAACAAGGTCAATTGCTTATGTATTTGAATTTTGTATTTCATTATCAAATAAAAATACTGCGAGAGATATAGGCGAAGCTATAACAAGAAGATATTATATCATACCTTCTTTTTTTCTTGTTCTAGCTATATCATTTGTAGACTCTTATTTAATTAGTATTGGATCATTCCCTGAAGAGTGGAGACTGTCAATTAGGCAACCAATTTCTAATGCTGTAGATGCCTTAACAGTCAACCCAGGCTTTATTGCATTTACAAAAGCGCTTAGAGCATTTGTTTATCTTAAGCTTTTACGACCACTTGATATATTCTTAACTCACGTGCCATGGTGGTATACATTAGGAGTATTCTCAGCGATTGGATATTTTACTGTTGGTATAAGATTTGCAATTATTACTGCATTATTATTACTTTTTATTGGTGCTTGTGGGATTTGGCCTCAGTCAATGATAACACTATCGTCTGTTTTGGTGTCAGTAGCTTTATGTTTTATGATTGGAGTTCCACTTGGAATAATTGCTTCTTATAATGAGAGATTTAGAAATATTCAAAATGTTGTTTTAGATGCTATGCAGACATTACCTTATTTCTGTTATTTAATTCCAGTATTGATGTTTTTTGGAGGAGGTGTTGTTTCAGCTATATTAGCAACAGTTATATACTCGATACCACCTATAATAAGATTAACTTCTTTAGGTTTAACACAAGTTTCCGGAACTTATTCAGAGGTTTCGCGTTCATTTGGTGGTACGTTATTGCAAACATTAAACAAAATTAAATTCCCATTAGCAATACCAAGTTTAGTGATTGGATTTAATCAAACAGTAATTATGGCTTTTGCTATGCAGATTGTTACTCCTTTAATTGGTGGAAAGGGTCTAGGTCTTGAAGTATTTAATGGATTGGCAAGATCAGATACTGGTAGAGGTTTGGCCGCAGGTATAGGAATTGTACTATTAGCAATAATTATAGACAGAATATCACTCGCTTGGACAAAAAAACAAAGAGAAGCATTAGGTTTATAAGCCCCATAAAATTTATCATATTTACATAGTTTACAAATGAGTATGTTTTGTTTTAAGATATATTTTTAATTAATTAAAAGAGAGGAAATAAATGAGGTTATCAAAAACAATATCAGCTCTATTTTTATCTTTCGTAATTTTATTTGCTAGTCTTACTCAGGCAAACGCAAAAAGATTGCATGCTGCTATTGCTGACTGGACAGGTGGAATAATTACTTGTGAAGTTGCAGTAGGAATTCTTGAAAGAGAAATGGGCTACAAAGTTAAACAAACAGTTTTCCCATCAGGAACTGGGTTATGGGAAGCAATTGCAGCTGGAGAACTTGATTTCGCTTGTGAAAGCTGGCCAAGTTATGCAGAAGCAGATGATGTTATGTTTAACGAAGATTTAATTTACGATGGTAAAGTTGTAAAATCTTACAAAGGAGACGGAACAGTGGATCTGTTAGGAACTACTGGAATTGTTGGAATGTCTGATTACTGGATCCCAAGATATGCAGCTGAAAAATTTGGAATTAAATCTTGGAAAGATTTAAACAAACATAAAAAAGAGTTCGCTACTATTGAGACAGGAGGCAAAGGAAGATTAATTGGATGTCCTGTTGCTGGTTGGAACTGTCATGACCAAAAAAGATTAGATCTTTTAGGAATTGACTTTCAAGCAGACGAACTTGGTACAGAAGCTGCTGCAGTTGCAGAAGCTAAAGCTGCTTACATGAGAAATGAGCCATTCTTATTATACCTTTGGTCACCACACTGGTTCTTTGGTGAGTTTGATATGGTAGGAGTAGGTCTTCCTGACTACGCGACTTGTGCAGGAGATACATTTACTGAAGCAAACAACTGGAAAACTTGTGGTACAGATGGATGGCCAGCAACTGGTTGGGATAAAGATTACACCATGAACTACGGAAATCCTGATACGTTTGCAAAACCAGAACATGCTAAAGCAAAAGCTTTTTTTGAAAGAATGAAATTAGACAACTTAGATCAAGCAAAGATGCTTGTTGAAGTTGACATCAAAAAAAGAGACGTAAAAGAAGTTGTGAATGAGTGGTTAGACAACAATCCAGACAAGTGGAAAAGTTGGTTACCTAACTAAAAATTAAACTTTAAAAAATAATTAAGGGCTTTGTGAAAACAGAGCCCTTTTTTTTTACATGCATATAATTCATAGAGGAATTGTAAATAAAAATTACAAAGAAAATTGCCTAGATTCATTTATAGAATCCTTCAAAAGAAAATTTGGTATTGAAACTGATATTCACACAACTAAAGATAATGAATTTGTCTGCTTTCATGATTTTACTTTAAGAAGAATTTTCAAAATAAATAAAAGTATTAAAAATATTAATTACAAAGATTTAAAAAAATTTAAAATACCTCTGCTAAATGAAGTGTTAGAGCTATCGAATAATAAATTTCCTATATTTATAGAAATAAAACCATTGTTAAATAAAAAGCTCTTATCTAAGCTAATAAATGAGACTAAGAAATTTAAAAAATGTATTTTTATATCTTTTAAGCATGAAAATATCCAAAATCTTTTAAAAATTAATTCAAAAGTTAAAGTTGGTATATCATTTTCTAATAAAGACAGTGTTAAGTCGATTTTAAAATATAGGTTAAATAAAAAAATAAAATATCTAATATTAGATAAGAGGTTTTTAGATAATAAGAAAGTGCAACTGATGAGTAAGGAAAAATATTACTACACAATTAAAACTAGAAAAGAATTTTTTAAATATAACAAAAATAATAATCTTATATTTGAAAATTTATGATTTATATTGTTTAAGATATTCCAATCTGCCAATTATCTCATCTCTGTCTAGATAGTAGCCTTGGAGATGACGATGACCTGAATTTGGATCAAAAGCTGTTCTACCATGCAAAACACGTCTATTATTAAAAGAAAATATATCTCCTGGCCCTAGTCTAAATTTTATCTGAAATTTATCATCATGCAAAAGATTTCCAAATCTATGGTGAGCTTTATAAACTTGGTCCATTTTGTCGGGGTGGCAGTCCAGAGCATCCATAGTTGCTACACTAAACCTAATATCATGAAAATCTTTATCTTTTGTTAAACTAATTGCTGGGGCATGAAAGCTTCGATGAGATTCTTGAGTATAATCCTTATCTCTAAATTTTAGTGGGACAGAGATTAGTGTTTCAAATATATCTTTTTCATATTTTCTTAAATAATCAGCAACAGCAAATCCATCAATGGCAGAGGAGTCTCCGCCCTTTGCATCATTTACCAAACAATGCAAAAACTGGTAACCAGGAGGTAATTCAAACCAAGGTAAATCCATGTGGTTTCTTAAAGCATGTGCTGTATATGCAGAATTATTTGGTTTTGGAATATTGATAACTTCAAAAGGAGTTTTAAAAAAAGTTTCTCTTACGTGACTTATCCTGTGAAGAATTTCAAAACCCGATTTTTTTTCAGTCGGTGAATTTTTTACAATTGCAATGCCTTTATGATGTAGAAGCTCTAACCATTTTATTAATCCTTCATCGGAATTAATTACTTCATCATGTTCAATACAAATTGATTCAAAATCTTGTTCTAAATTATTTTTCCAAAGTTGATAAGGCGAAATAAATTGTTGTTTATTTTTAATAGTATAGCAATTTTCTCTCAACCAGTTAAGATCGTAATAACTGGTGTGGTCTCCTTCACTCCACTCTATTTCTAATTTACCATCACCATTTAAAGAATATTTTTTAGGATTTATTTCTTTAGATACCTCTAAAATGTTAAACATTCTATGTCTGGAGTCTCTATCATGTGCTGTCGGACAATTATCTCTTAACCACATGTAATTAAATTTACTTTCTTCACCATCGTTCCAGGTAATTTGTAAATAAGTGCTGTTTTTTGCGATTTTAGAAATCGAATTCATAGTAAATAATTATATAAAATCAAAAAAAATTCAATTCAATTAATAGTTGTATTTAATAAAGTTATTTTATTGTTGATTTGCTTTGATGTATTAAAAGAACTAAACTTTAATAAAATATGTCTAAAATCGAAATTAATAACGTATACAAAATTTTTGGTCCTAAGCCCGAAAGCGTTCTTAAAATGGTACAAGAGGGGGCTAAAAAAGAGGATGTTCTTGAAAAAACTGGACATACTGTTGGATTAGATAATGTATCCCTAAAAATTGAAGAAGGAGAGACATTTGTTTGTATGGGCTTGTCGGGATCAGGGAAGTCTACATTAATTAGACATTTAAATAGATTAATTGATCCGACTGCTGGAGAAATTTTAGTAGAAGGTAAAGATGTTACAACTTTAAATAAAGAACAGTTAATAGAATTTAGAAGACAGAAAATGAGTATGGTATTCCAAAGATTTGGGCTATTTCCTCATAAAACAGTTTTGCAAAATGTTGGCTATGGACTTGAAATGCAAGGTATGGAGGTTGAGAAGAGAAATTCTATTGCGATGGAAAAAATTGAGTCAGTTGGTTTAACTGGATTTGAAAATCAGTATCCTGCACAGCTTTCAGGGGGTATGCAACAACGAGTAGGTCTTGCTAGAGCTTTAGCTACTGACACAGATATTATGCTAATGGATGAAGCTTTTTCTGCATTAGATCCTTTGATTAGAAGTGATATGCAAAAACAACTAATAGACCTCCAATCAGAATTAAAAAAAACCATAGTATTTATTACTCATGATCTTGATGAATCTTTAAGGTTAGGAGATCATATTGGAATTTTGAATGCAGGAAAACTTGTGCAGGTAGGAACTCCTGTAGAAATTATAATGAACCCTGCTGATGAATATGTTGAGGCATTTGTAAAAGACGTAAATAGAACAAAAGTTATTAAAGCAAAAATTATAATGAAACCAGTAAATCAATCAGATGATATTGATAAATCAAACTTGATTAAAGTAGGAGAAGATCAATTTGTAGAGGAGTTTCTACCTCAAGTTGTTTGTAGTAATTCTAATTGTGAAGTAGTCGATAAAGAAGGAAATGCTAAAGGGTATATATCTAATAAAGAATTACAAGAATCGCTCTCAAACTCATAATTAGATTACACAGTTATGGAAAAAAGCCTAACTAATATTGTTGATTTAGATAAATATCCAATTCACGATTTAGACTCACCAAAGATTAAGAAAATAATTGAAAAATGTAAAACTGAATTAGATAGCGATAGCTGTTCAGTAATTCCCAATTTTATTTTACCAAATTCTTTAAATGTAATGAAAAAAGAATTAGAACAACAGCTTGATGAAGTCTTTATGTCTAAAGAAAGTATAAACGCTTACCTTTACGCAAAAGACGACCCCACTCTTCCTAAAGATCATCCAAAAAGAATATTTATGGACAGATTTAATGGATATTTAAATTCTGACTGTTTTGCAAAAAATTCGGAGATGAAATTTCTTTACGAAACTGAGGAATTATTAAAATTTGTATCTGCTTGCCTAGGGATTGCGCCTATATATAGATGGGCTGATCCTTTAGCCTGTCATGCATATAATGTTATGGAGCCTGATGGAATATTGCCTTGGCATTTTGATAGTTGTGAATTTACTTTAAGTCTAATGATTCAAAAACCAGAAAAAGGTGGAATATTTGAATATTGTCCCAACATAAGAGAACCGGGTAAAGAAAAATTTGATGATGTGAAGAAAGTCTTAGATGGAGACCGATCAAGAGTAAAACAGCTTGAGCTTGAACCTGGTGATTTGCAGATATTTAAAGGTAGATTTACTATGCATAGAGTAACTAAAATTATAGGCAAAACATCGCGTTATATGTGCATACCTGCATACGTATTAGATCCATGGAGAGTAAATACACCTGAGCATTCAAAAGCAATTTACGGAAAAGTATTGCCCATACATTTAGAAAGAAATAATGTTAGATCTGACGGATTAACAGATTAATGTCGTACAATTTTAAAAATAAAAAAATAATTATCTCTGCTGGAGCTTCAGGAATTGGATGGGCAACAGCAAAAGAGTGTCTTGAACAAGGTGCTAAGGTATTCGTTTGTGATGTTGATAAAAAATCTATAAATAAATTAAAGAAAAATCCTTTAAATAATAAAAGGTTGTTCTCTTTTCATTGCGATGCCTCAAATGAAAATGATGTAATAAATTTTTTTAAAGAAATTAAAAAAAAAACACAAAAAATTGATGCACTAATTAATAATGTTGGGGTTGCGGGCCCAACAGGAACTATGGACAAACTTAAAACAAAAGATTGGGAACAAACTTTAAAGATAAATGTAATTAGTCATTTTATTTTTTCAAAATTAGCAATCCCAATGTTAAAAAAAAACAAAGGTGGTTCAGTAGTCAATCTATCTTCTACAGCAGGTATATTTGGGTTTCCATTAAGGTCTCCTTACTCAGCAAGCAAATGGGCGGTAGTTGGAATGACTAAAACTTTAGCAATGGAATTAGGAAAGTTTAAAATTAGAGTAAATGCAATATGTCCTGGAACTGTCAAAGGAGATAGAATGGGAAGAGTTATTAGAGATAAAGCTAAATTTTTGAAAATTTCAAAAAAAGCTGTGGAGAGTGAGTTTGTTTCTATGACATCTCTTAATACGTGGGTTTATGAAAAAGATATTGGTAAAATGTGTTGCTATTTAATTTCTGACGAGTCTTCTAGAATTTCTGGTCAAGTAGTTGGCGTTGATGGGAATACTTTAAGAATGCATTAGAGTTTTAAATATTTTCAATGAATTCTATTAAGTTATTTGCTATTTGGTCAGGAGCTTCTATCAAAAAAGAGTGTTTTACCTCTGGTATAATAACCAATTTAGAATCTTTTATCTCATTAGACATTTTTTTGTTATGGACAGGAGTACATCCACCATCATTTTCTCCTGTCATAAATAGACAGGGTTTCTTTATATCTTTTAGCCAAGAGATCATCTCAGTTTCTGCATAAATTTTAAAAACATTTATAAATACATCTTTATCTGTATCTATTACCTGTTTTAATCTTCTAGATACTAGGTCTGGATTTTTTTCAATAAAATTATCTGTAAACCATCTGTTAGTAAGATTTTTTAATGTTTGTTCAACCCCCTTATCTTTTAGATCTAAAATTACATTCCAAACTTTTTGTTTATCTTCATCAGATCTTCCTGCAACTGTTGATAATAAGCCTACTGACAAAACTCTTTCAGGAAACTTTTTGGCATAAGCAGGGGCAATCATGCCCCCTAAAGAATGCCCCATAAAATGGGCTTTTTGGATGTTTGTCTTTTCTCTTACTCTTTCAAGATCTAATACAAGATCGTCTAAATTAAAATCTTTATTATCCACAGGTGATTTTCCATGACCTCTTAAATCGTATGTCACAATTGTAAACCTATCTTTAAGTTTTGGAGCTATAAATCTCCATGCATCTTCTGCGCCTCCAACTCCATGAGTTAAAAATATTGCAGGTCCTGATCCTGTGACTGAGTAATTGCAATCTATGATGCCCATAGATATTTATGCGACTTGTATATTAGATTTTTTGAAATATGGGATTACGTTTTCACCAATTCTATACATTGACTCTATTAGATCTTCTTGTGATTGTCCAAAACTTGAGCTAAGAATTACCTCGTCAACTCCTGCTTCGGCATAAACGCTAAGTTTATCGATCATTTCATTTAAAGGACAAATTAAAAGATTTTCTTTTAATTCTTCTAACGTTTGTGTTCTTGGTAAAGCTTCTATATTCCCCTCTTTTACCTTACCTGGTCCTGTAAACATATTATCAAATCTTTTGTAATACTCATAAGCAAGTTTTGTTTTCTCTCTTGCCTCATTTTCGTCCTTTGCTAAATAAGCCATCCTTTGCATTGAAAGTTTGAGTAATTTACCTTTTTCACCTAATTGAACACAGCCTTCTTTAAATGCATTAACTCTACTTAATAAAAGATCTTTTGTTCCTGATAGCACTGTTGACTGAACATGAAATCCTCTTGAAGCTGCATCTTTTATACTTTCTAAATTCATTGCAGCAACCATCATTGGTATAGGATTGCTTAGAGGTCGAGGCATTATAGTTAAAGGTTCGAAGTCATAGTATTTTCCCTTGTACGAAACTTCTTTATTTTTTAATAACAATTGTAGAACTTCTAGAGACTCTACAAATTTTTCTTTTGATTGTTCTATTGGTGTTCCAAGTCTTTTCATTTCCCATGGAAATGCTCCTCTTCCTACACCCAATATTAATCTTCCATCAGTTAATATATCAGCAGTAGCCACTTCACCAGCATATGTTCTCATATCGTGAAGAGGCAAAACAACTATCCCAGTTGTTATTTTAATATTTTTTGTAACTGATGCAATTTTTACAGCCATCTGCAAAGGTGATGGCATCATTAGCAAGTTTATTAAATGATGCTCTGGTATTGACACAGTTGCATACCCAAGTTTTTCAGCAGTCACACATTCTTCAAGCATATTTTTAAAATGCTGCTTTGAACCAATGCTTGTATCTGGCATGTAACTTGTTAAAAAATGATTAAAATCCATATAACTAAATTACCATTTTAAGTTTTCTTTAGATATCTATTTTCTAATTTTATTTTCATATTTTTTTCTAAGATTTTGAAGTTCAACTAAATACTCATCTCTTATATTTGATAATTGATTGATTGATTTTCCTTTTGCTTGCTTTTTTGTACCAGAAATCAACCTTTCTGAGAGCTTTTTTGACAACTTTGGAGCTTTAAGCTTAGTCCAAGGAAGTTTTAATGCAGGCCCAAATTGTTCAAGCATATGCTTCATTCCGGCTTTTCCTCCTGCTAAATGAAAAGTTAAAAATGTTCCCATTAGTGAGTATCTTAAGCCCGGACCGTCCTCAATAGCTCTATCTAAATCCTCTGTTGAGGCATACCCATCATTTATAATATGAAGTGCTTCTCTCCACAAAGCTTCTTGAAGTCTATCAGATAGATAGCCTGGTAGCTCCTTTTTAAGTATAATTGGGTTCATTGAGATCGATTTATAAAATTTATTTGCCTCATTTAATGATTTAGAACTAGTTTTTTTTCCTGGGACTATTTCAACTAAAGGTAGTAAATAAACAGGATTAAATGGATGGGCAATGATACCCCTTTCATTATTTTTACATTTTGAAAAAATTCTTGAGGGCAATAATCCAGACGAGCTAGAAGATATCAAGACCTCAGGTTTACAATTATTTGAAATTTTAGTTATTAATTGAGTTTTAAGTTTATAGTTTTCAGGAGCACATTCTTGAATTAGGTCTGCATCTTTAACAGCACTCTCTAATGAAGAAAAAAATTTTAAATTATTTAAATTTATTTTTTTTTTATTAAATAATTTTTTTACAAATGGTATGGCTCTTTTTATTTCTTGGATTAAATTATGTCTTTGAATTAAATTTTTATCGTATGCTAAAACTTTTATGTTATGAGCCAAAAGTCTTATAGTCCACCCCACTCCAATTACACCTGTGCCAATTACTGCAACTTTTTTAATTCTGGACATTACTTGTGTTTTACAAGCTTTAGTTTTTTCCTTGTTTCTTCTGCAGTCATTATTGATGCTCCTAGATCAGTTACAATTCTAATCGCTTTTTCAACTAACTGAGCATTTGTTGCAAGTTTACCTTTTGATATATACAAATTATCTTCTAAGCCAACTCTTGGATTTCCACCCATAACAACTGTTTGTGCTACAAAAGGCATTTCATTTTTTGATATAGCAAAGCCTGACCACACTCCTTGTTCTGGCATTATATCCTTCATTGCTTGCATTGCTAACGGAGTAGCTGGAGCTCCCCAAGGAATACCTAAACACATTTGGAACATTGGAGGATCATCTAGCAATCCTTCTTTATACAATTGAGAGCCAAACCACATATTTCCTAAATCGAATGCCTCTATCTCTGGTTTTACTTTAATTTCCTTTAATTTTTTTGCAGCTTTTCTTAAATCATTTGGAGTATTAACTGTAATTACTGACCCATCACCAAAGTTTAATGTTCCAGCATCTAATGTGCAAATTTCAGGCAAGAATTGTTCTGCGTTAGCTATTCTTTCCATAACATTTGCCATGTCAGTCATAGGGCCAAAATCTAGAGGATTTTTTCCCTGTCCAATATCCAAATCTCCACCCATACCAGTTGTTAAGTTTAAAATTACATCAGTTTCACTTGATCTAATTCTATCAACTACTTCTTTATATAATTCCAACCTTCTACTTGGTGTTCCATCCTCTTCTCTTACATGAATATGTGCAATTGCTGCTCCAGCTTTTGCTGCCTCTATTGCTGATTTAGCGATTTGTTCTGGTGTTTTAGGCAAGTCAGGGTGTTTGCTTGCAGTATCTCCTGACCCTGTTACAGCACATGATACAAAAACGTTGTTGTTCATAATTTATTTTTCAACTATATTTTAAAATCATGCAAATGGAAATATCAGAATTACAGAAAGATTTAGCTGCAACTTTTAGATGGACAGCTAGACTTGATATGCATGAAGGTGTTGCAAACCATTTTAGTGCATGCATACCTGGTACATCTGATTTTTACTGCAATAAAGCAGGTATTCATTTTAGCAGAATAAAGGCTAGTGATTTGATCTTAGTAACTAAAGAAAACAAAGACGAGCTAAAAAATAAACCAGACATTATTGATCCGACAGCCTTGTATATCCATGGTGCAATTCACGAAAAAGCTTCACACGCAAGATGTATTTTTCATGTCCATTCTAAATATGCTACTGCCCTTTCTACTCTAAAAGACCCAGTCTTAAAACCAATAGATCAAAATACGATGATGTTTTATAATAGAGTATCTATATACAATGAATTTGGAGGTTTAGGTCTTGAAGATGAAGCTATTAAAATGGCAAATTCTCTTGGGAATAAACAACACATGTTACTTGCAAATCATGGCATTTTAACAACAGGAGCAAGTGTTGCTGAAGGTTTTAATTCCCTTTATTATTTTGAAAGAGCGGCACAAACATATCTTATAGCTCTTTCAACAAACCAAGAACTTAATGTGGTCAGCCATGAAGTGGCAGAGAAAACTGCAGAAGAACATGCAAACTTTCCAACTGACTTTCCCAATCTATTCCTATCTCAAATAAGATTAATTTTAGATAAAGAAGAACCTGATTATAAAAATTAAATGAACTTGGACAAATTAAAAGTAAGACGAAGTTTTATTTTTACGCCTGGCCTTCATCCTGAAATGTTTCCTAAAGCAATTGCATCAGGTGCAGATATGGTCTGTATTGAATTAGAAGATGGGATAGCAATTAATGATAAAGCAGAAGCTAGAAAAAATACTATAGAGGCACTGAAAACTCTCGAAGTAAAAAATGATGTAGAATTAGTTGTAAGACTTAATAATCAAAGAACAAAGTTTGGTCTTTTAGATTTAGAAGCTTTCATATCTAGCAAAATAAATTTAAAGGCTATCATGTTACCGAAGGTTAAAACTCCAGATGAAATAACGTTTATAGATGATCTTTTAACAGACTGTAATTTAGATACGGATCTTCACGTAATAATGGAAACAAATGAGGCTTTAGAAAATATTTATAATATTGCTCATGCCAGTAAAAGAATAGTTGCTCTATATTTTGGTGGAGTTGATATGGCAGCTGAGCTTAGAGTAGAAAATAAATGGGAAAATCTTATTCATGCAAGATCTAAATTAGTGCATGCGGGTGCAAGTGTTGGTATAGATGTAATAGATGTACCCTATTTAGATTTAGAGAATATGGGAGGAATGAAGAAGGAGGCTGAACAGGTGAGAAACTTAGGTTTTACTGGAAAAGGTTCTATTCATCCAAAACAAATTGAAATTTTAAATGAAGTATTTACACCACCCCAAGATGAAATTATCAAGGCTAAAAAAATTTTAGAAGAATTTAATAATTCAAATACAGGTCTAGTAGTCATAGACGGTAAACTTATAGAAAAGCCTGTCCTTCGAGAAATGAAAAGAAAAATATTGATAGCAGATAAAATAAATAAAGCTTAAATAATGTCATATCATCTTGCCACTAGAAAAGTTTTAAAGGAATGGACGGATTACAATGAACATATGAATATGGCATACTATGTTCTTATTTTTGATCAAGCTTGGGAAACAATGCTAAATAAATTTCATATGGGTGGTTCAAACGCACAAATCAATAAAAGAAGTACTATGGTTGTGGATACAAGAACGACCTATGACAATGAAGTGAAAGAAAATGATGAAGTAGATGTGTATTGTACTTTTTTTGATCATGATAAAAAAAGATTACATTTAAAATGTGAAATGTATGAAAAGAAGTCAAATAAACTTGCTGCAACTATTGAGAGTTTATCGCTTTATATTGATCTTGATAAAAGAAAGGTCACAGAATTTGAACAAGATAAAATCCAGATTATGGATGACTTTATAAATAAAAATAAGGTTTCTTTTAACTCAGAAAATTTAGTGTTTTCTGGTAAGCTAAAAAAATAAGTTATGGAAATTAAACTTTTGTCAGGTGCGCTAGGTGCAGAAATAAGAGGGATAGATCTTAAAGATACCTCTGAGCAAAACATCAAGGAAATCAATAATTTATTATTAGAACACAAAGTTATTTTCTTTAGAGACCAAAAAATTAATGCTGAACAACATATAGCCCTAGCTGAAAAATTTGGACCATTAGAAACACATGCGTATGTAAAAGGATTAAATGATCATCCTGAAATTGTCAGAATAATTAAAGCAGAAGATGAAAAAAACCAATGGGGAGAGAATTGGCATAGCGATGTTAGTTACAATGAAAAACCAACGAAAGCAGTAATATTGAAATCAATTAAAATTCCTCCAGTTGGTGGTGATACATGTTTTGCAAACATGGAGCTTGCGTGGGAAACATTAGATGAAGACATAAAAGAAAAGATAAAAGATAAAAAAGCAATCCATAGTTCTCTTGGTGCAGAATTTTTTATTGAAAGTTACAAAAAAATGGAAGGAAATGATAAAAGAAATTTTGATGAATATTCTAATGAACATCCGATTGTTAGAACACATCCTGAGACTGGAAAAAAGATCCTATTTGTAAATTGGACATATACAAAAAAAATAATTGGTTTGGAAGAAAAAGAAAGTGACGAAATTTTAAAAAAAATATTTGAACATCAGGCTAGGTTAGAATTAACTTGTAGATTTACTTGGACGGAAAATACTGTTTGTATATGGGATAATAGAAGTGTTATTCATTTTGCAATTGCTGACTTTTACCCAGGCAGAGGTTTAGGTCATGAACGAATAATGGATAGAATTGCCATCGAAGGCGATCATCCTCAATAATTACCTTGAAATTTGATTATTTAATAATTGGTGCAGGAACAGCAGGCTGTGTATTAGCCAACAGACTATCCGAGCAAAGCCAAAATAATGTTGCTATTTTTGAAGCTGGAAAAGATAGCGATATATGGAAAGTGAACATGCCTCTTGCAATACTTTATGCAATGCATGATCCAAAATATAATTATAAGTATTATTCTGAACCTGAGCCTTATTTAAATAATAGAAAATTATTCTGCCCTAGAGGTAAAATGATAGGTGGATGTTCCGCACACAATGGGATGGTTTACGTAAGAGGAAATAAAAATGATTATGAAAGATGGTCTTCTTTTGGATTAAAAAATTGGTCTTACGAAAATGTCTTACCTTTTTTTAAAAAAATTGAAACATGGTCGGGTGGAGAAAATAGATATAGAGGTGGGAGCGGTATACTTCCAATAAATCAGTCAGAAAATAAAAACCCACTTTTTAAAGCTTTTTTAAATTCTGCTCAGGAGGCTGGACATAGTAAAAATGAAGATATGAATGGAGAAGATCAAGAAGGTTTTGGAATGTATGATGTTACAATTCACAAAGGTGAAAGAGCTAGTGCATCCAAGTACTATTTAAAACCTGCAAAAAGTAGGAAAAACCTTAAGGTATTTACTGAGTCTTTTGTAGAAAAAATTATTTTTGAGGGAAAAAAAGCTGTTGGAATAAGGGTAAAAATTAAAAATAAAGTACAAACAATTTATGCAAACAAAGAAGTTATTTTAAGTGGAGGATCAATTAATTCGCCTCAATTATTAATGGTTTCGGGTGTAGGTCCTGCTGATCATTTAAAAGACAAGGGAATTGAAATAATTCACGAATTGAAAGGTGTTGGTAAAAATTTACAAGACCATTTAGAAACTTATATTCAACAAGAATGCAAAACTCCAGATACATTATATTCATATGTAAATAAACTAAGTATGATGAAAATTGGTATACAATGGTTTTTAAACAAAAGTGGTCCCTGCTCAACTTCATTTTTAGAAGCTGGAGGTTTTTGCAAATCATCAACTGATAAAGAGTATCCAAATATACAATTTCATTTTTTTCCAGCCTTTGTGATTGATCATGGTTTAGTGGATCCAGATAGACATGGGTTTCAATTACATGCAAGTCTTAATCAACCTAAAAGCCGTGGTGAAATTACTTTAAATAGTTCAAACCCATATGATTATCCTAAAATTCAGTTTAATTATTTAAAAGAAGAGTATGATCTTGAAGAAACTGTTAAATGTGTACATGTTGCAAGAGAAATTCTAAAGCAAAACTCTATGAAGCCTTATGCTGGAAGAGAAATTGGACCAGGAGAAAAAGCAAATTCAGATGAAGAGATAAGGGAATATATAAGATCAAAAGCTGAAACTGCTTATCATCCCTCTTGTACTTTAAAAATGGGCATAGATGATATGGCGGTTGTGGATGAAAAATTGAAAATACACGGTCTTCAAAATATTAGAGTGGCAGATGCATCAATTATGCCAGAAATAACGAGTGGAAACTTAAATGCCCCAACATTAATGATTGGCGAGAGAGCTGCTGATTTTATTCAAAATTAAATTTAATAAATATAAAGTTCAAATTTTATTTGATATATATGTGAAATGAATATTGAAAATAATAATCCTAAGGGAATAATATTTGTTCTTACTGGAATGGCATTATTTTCAATTCAAGACTCTCTAATAAAATATATATTTAATGATGTAGCTTTATATGAGCTGTATTTTGGCAGAACTATTATTGCAGCGGCCTTATTGATTATTTTTTTATATTTTAAAAAAGAAAAAATAGTATTTAAAACAGAATTTCCACTTTTAACTGGATTAAGAGTTACATTATTTTTTTTAGGATTTAGTTTCTTTTATATTTCTTTGACATTTATGACTTTAGCCATGGCAAATGCGTTATTTTTTTCTAGCCCTTTTTTTATGTCAATTTTTGCAAAATTCTTTTTAAAAGAAGAAATAGGCATTAGAAGATGGTCTGCTATTTTTGTTGGTTTTATTGGTGTTTATATTGTTTTAAACCCAGATTTCAGTGACTTTAATTATTACAAACTCGCACCAGTCGCTTGTGCATTATGTTATGCCTCTTCAATGACAATAACTAAATATACTTCTGTAAAAGACAATGTTTATACACAGATGATATGGATGTATGCCACAGCAATATCTTTTAGCTTGGCTTTATACTTTTTTACAGGAGACGGTAGAATGAATACTTTCTCAAATCCTACAATGCAATTTATTACTAGGGAGTGGTTTTCAAACCCTTCATATGCATGGCCTTTTATAGTTGCAATGGGTTTTGTCGGAGCTGCAGCTTTCTTCTGTGTATTTTCAGCTTATAGTATTGCCTCGCCATCTGTAGTCTCTCTATTTGAATATTCGTTAATTATATGGGCAATGCTTATTGGTTATTTTTTATTTCAAGATGTTCCAACTTATAGAACTTTTATAGGAGTAGTCTTAATTATTGGTGCTGGTATCTATATTTATATAAGAGAAAAAGCTAGAGACCAAATGATTGCAACTGATACACCAAATAGATGAATAAAAATTATATTCCAACAATTGATGTTTCTAAAATATTAAATAATAAGTTTAATTCAATAGCCTCTAAAAATATAATTAATAAAATTAATAAAGCCTGTGTTGAGGTGGGTTTTTTTCAAATTATTGGTCATGGAATAAAACTCAGTAATATTAATAAAATTTGTACAATTGGTGAAAAATTTTTTGAAACAAGTTTTCAAAATAAATTAAAGTTAGCACCCAGAAAGTGGAATAAAAAAAACAAAAATTTTTATAGAGGATATTTTCCAAATGATGTAAATGGCAAAGAAGGCTTAGATTTGGGTGATCTAAGAGTAACTAAAAATTATTCTGAAAAATTAAACAATCAATATATCGAATACTTGAATATTAAAAAATCGTTAAGTAAAAAATCAACAGAAGAATTATCAAAATATTTTGACAATATATTTAATTTAAGTGAAACTATTTTTAAAGCTATTATAAAATTATATAATAAAGATACAGATATTTCTAAAAAAGCATTTTCTAGATTAAAAACTCTAAGTACATTGAGATTTAACTATTATCCCAACCAAACCAAACCTGTTGAAATTTCTGAACAAGATGGTGTTGCGCTTGGTTGTGAAACTCACGTAGATAGTGGTATTTTTACTATTCTTTATCAAAATAAAAAAGGTGGACTGCAAGTTCAAAATCGAAAATCAAAAAAGTGGTATGATGTGCCTTTTAATAAAAAAGCACTAGTAGTAAATACGGGAAGAGCGCTTGAATATTTGAGTAAAGGTAAATTTAAGGCAACAAATCATAGAGTTTTATGGAATAAGCAAAAAAGGCTATCTGTTCCTTTCTTTTTTGAACCCTCTTATGACTTTAAGATGAATCATGGCTTCTTAAATCAACCAAAAACAAATAGTTCAGGGCAAAGTTATGAAAAATTTCTAAATAAATCTCTTAAAAAATTCATTGAATATCAAAGGTAAGAATATTATTATCATCCTATAAAGCGATACATAACTCATCGTAATATCTTATACGAAAGTGGGATCGGTCGTCTTTTTTAAATTATATTTAAAGGAGGCAAAATGAATTTTGGATATTTTTGTAACACTACAAACTGGACGCATAAACCTTATCACAAACTTTTAGATGAAACTCGAGAAATCACTGAGTACTGTGATCAGGGTGATTGGAATTCTATATGGTATACAGAACACCATTTTAATCATGAAGGGATGGAGTCATTAACAAATCCTTTGATGATGGGTGTTGATGCAGCGGCAAGAACAAAAAATATTAGAATAGGTCAAGCTTGTAACGTAATTACTTTCCATAATCCAATTAGAATGGCTGAAGATATAGCTTTATTAGATCAGCTTTCAAAAGGAAGAGTAGAGATAGGAATTGGTAGAGGAATATATGGACGAGAAGCAATCAATCTAAATAAAGAAGCAGACATGAAAGACCAAGCTAAAAATTTTAGATTGTTTGAAGAAACTTTAACTATTTTAAAAAAAGCCTGGTCAGAAAAATTTTTTAATCATAAGGGTGAATTTTATACTTATCCTGCTCCAGATTATGTTTGGCAGCATGATATGAGTCCGCCTAATAAAGATTTAGTTAACCTTAATACTGATGTGATGGAAAATATTAGCGTTGTGCCAAAACCTTACCAAGAGCCGTTTCCTCCAATACATCAAGTCGTTGATGGAATAAGATCAATTGAATGGGCAGCCGCACAGGGATTAAATGTTATTATGTGGATACCCACGGTCAAAGCATTAAAAGTTAAATTTGAAGCTTTTAAGAACGCTAAATCAGTTGCAGAAAAAAGAAATGTGCCAATGGGTGAAGGAATTTCATTAGTAAGAGACATGTTTGTTGCTGATACAATGGAAGAAGCTAGAGAAAAAGCTGGCGAGCATATGGTGAACTATATGAGATGGGTTTGTCATTGGAGAGGGCTAGGAAATCATATGGATCCAGGTGAAGAATTGCCAGTTACAAAAGGTAAATTAGATTTATTGAGTTATGATTTTTTACATAAACGTAACATGCTCTTTGGAACACCAGAATATGTTATTGATAAAATTCATGAACTAAAATCTGAACTAAACTTACAAAATCTTCAGGTTTGGTCTAATTTTCCAGGTGTAAAACATGAGGATTGTATGAAAAGTATTAAGTTATTCACTGAAAAGGTCATGCCTCATTTTAAAGATGATTTAGATACTGAAGTTAAAAAAGTTTCGTGAATAAGGCTAAAGGTCTCTTGACGGGAGGTCAAGCTGCAGTCAAATCATTAAAAAGAGAGAAAGTTAAACACGTATTTGGTTTAATTGGTTCAGCGACCATGGAAATGTTCGATGCTCTTTATCATGAAAAAAAAATAAAGTTTATTGGTGTAAGAGATGAGAGAACAGGAACACACATGGCAGACGGTTATGCCAGAGCATCTAATCAACCTGGAGTTATTATTGCCGGTCAAAATGGTCCAGGAGCAACAAATCTAGTAACAGGGATAGCGCAAGCAAAAGCCGCATTTTCTCCAGTAGTTTCAATAGCAGGATTATATTCTACCAAAGATAAAATGGAGGATGCGTTTCAAGGTCTAGACCAACAGTCATTATTTGAGCCTATTACTAAAAAAACTATTACAGTTAAAAATGTAAAAAATATTCCACAATCATTTTCAAATGCATTTAATGTTGCTATGTCACCAAGAAGAGGACCTGTTTGCATAAATGTTCCAAGAAATATACTCTCAGATACCTCTAAATTTAATATTAATGAAAATAAAAAATCTTTTAAGAGTGAAAGTAATTTAAAAAGTAAACAAAACTTAATTGAAAAAACCTCTAAACTTATTTTAAACTCAAAAAGAATAGTGATTATTGCTGGAGGTGGAATTAAATATAATTCTAAATTTAAAGAAGTTACTAATCTTGCTGAATATTTAAATATTCCTATTGTAACAGCAGCTGGACATGGTGATGCAATCCCATTTAGTCATAAATTATATGCTGGGCAAATGGGACCTAGAGGAAATATTGTTGCAACAAACTTAGTAAAAGAAGCAGATCTTATTGTTGCCCTAGGTACAAGACTGGGTTTTAATTCTACTTTTTATTCGTATGATAATATAAATAAACATGCGAAAATTATTCAAGTAGAACTAGAAAAAAAAATGTTAGGTAAATATTTTCCTATAAATATTGGAATACATGGAGATGCCGCAACAGTTACAAATCAAATTTTAAATAATTTAAAAAAAAATAAAAAAATATCAAATTTTAAGGATTGGACGAATAAATTTTTAAAAGAAAGATCGAAATTTCTTTTTAATAGAGACAATTTAAAATCTAAAAATTTTCCAATTCAACCAAATGGTCTATTTAGAGAACTAAGAAAAGTACTACCAAAGAATACAGCAATAACACTTGATGCTGGTACTCTTTGCCTTCAGGCAACTGATGCCTTAGAATATTACAATCCTCCTGCTCTTTTCACGCCTCTTGATTTTGGGCTGGTAGGTTTCTCTTTTGCTTGTGGTTTGGGGATTAAGGTTGCAAAACCTAATAAAACTGTCGTTAGTTTGATGGGTGATGGCGGATTTGGAATGACTATTTCTGAATTAAGTACAGCTGTAGAACATGGAATTAACACAATTACAATAGTAATGAATAATAAAAGTTGGGGAGCAGAAAAAGCTTATCAAAAAGATTTTTATGGTGAAAGATATTTAGGAGCTGATATTCAAAGCCCTCCTTTTGATGAAGTTGCTAAACTATATGGTGCTAAAGGAATTAAAGTTAAAAAATTATCAGAAGTTAATGAAGCAGTAAAAAGTGCATTAAAAGTAAATAAACCAGTTGTTATAGATGTTGATGTAGATCCAAAAGCGTTATACAGTTTTAGAAGAGATAGCTTTACACATAGAATTAAAAAATGAAATTAGAATTACGTAAGTTTACTAAATTTGTAGATAAGACTTTTATTGAGGGAGGAAAGGAGGCCAAAGAACCTGTTTTAATGGTTTCTGTTGCTGCAGTTTTTAAAAATCCTTGGGATGGAAAAGGTTTTGTAGAAGACTTAAAACCCATTATTTTAGATCTAGCTCCTAAACTTGGAAATTTACTGGTTCCTGAACTAATAAAAGAAATAGGTTCCCCGGATAAAATATTAGCATATGGAAAAGCGGGTGTAGTTGGGCTAAACGGAGAAATAGAGCATGCATCAGCATTTATTCATACATTAAGATTTGGTAATAAATTCAGAGATGCTGTTGGAGGAACTTCTTATTTAAGTTTTACAAATACAAGAGGCACCGCTGGATCAAAAATATCCATTCCAATGATGCATAAAACAGACTCTGGATTAAGACCTTATTATTTAACACATGAGTTTACTATTCACGATGCACCATTTGATAATGAAATCGTTATCGCAATTGGAGGAGCTTCAACTGGAAGAGCCCACGCGAGAACAGGTGACAGGTACCAAGACATGAAAGAGATGGGCATTGAACCAAAGTAATAATGATCAATGCAACAGATTCTAATAATACTTTTTACAAATTAAATAAAAAAAAAGGAATCCCAATAATTTTTATCCATGGTGTAGGACTTGATAATAGTATTTGGGACCCTCAGATTGATGCATTTGAAAATACTGTTTTAATCTATGATATTCTTGGCCATGGCAGAACCCCTTTAAATAAAGATAATGTCAGTTTTGATGATTTTTCTGATCAGTTATTAAGTTTGATTAACGAATTAAAAATAGAAAAAATGCATTTAGTTGGATTTTCTATTGGATCTCTAATTGCTAGAAATTTTGCAACAAGATTTAATAAAAGACTTCAGTCACTTACATTGCTATGCTCAATATTTAATAGATCAAAAGAGCAGCAAAAAATAGTAAATGATAGGTTTGAACAGACAAAAAAAGAGAATATTCTGCCAAAAACATCCTTAAGAAGATGGTTCACTTATGAATATTTAGATAAATATCCAAAAATATCGGAGAAAATTGGATCAATCCTTGAAAAAAATAATATGGCCAACTTTATTAAAATATATTCTTTATTTGTTAATCATAAAGATGATGAAAGATTTGAGGATATAAAGGCAAAAACCCTAGTAATGACAGGTGAAGGAGATGTCGGGTCAACTCCAGAAATGTCAAATAATTTGAGTAAAAAAATTAAAAACTCTATTGTAAAAATAATACCAGTTGGAAAACATCTATGTAGTATTGAATGTTCAGATGATGTAAATAGTAAGCTAAAAGATCACATTCTAAATGCCTGAATTAAAAAAATATAAAATGTTTATTGGTGGTGAGTGGTTAGACTCTGATACAAAAAAAACATTTGAAACACTAAACCCAGAAAATAATAAACCATGGGCAATTGTACCAGAGGCAAGTGCTAATGATGTCGACAAAGCTGTTAAATCTGCACAAAAAGCTTTTGAGGGAGGTTGGCCAAAACTTTTACCACGAGAAAGAGGGAAATTTTTAAGAGCGATTGGAAATAAATTAAGAGAAAATGCAGAATTACTTGGAAGAATTGAAACTATAGATACTGGAAAAATATTTAGAGAAACAAATCAACAAGCAAATTATATTGCAGAGTATTATGATTATTATGCTGGATTAGCTGATAAAGTTGAAGGTACTGTACTTCCAATAGATAAACCAAATATACAAGCGATTACCTCTAGAATACCAATTGGTGTTATTGCAGCAATAGTTCCTTGGAACTCGCAAATGTTTTTAACTGCTACCAAATTAGCTCCAGCTTTAGCCATGGGGAATACTGTTGTAATTAAATCATCAGAACTTGCCCCAGCAGTAATGTTTGAGTTTGCAAAATTAATTGAAGAAACTGGAATTCCTAAAGGTGTTGTAAATGTCATAACTGGGTTTGGTGATCCATGTGGCAAAGCGTTAACTACACATAATTTAGTGGAAAAAGTTGCTTTCACAGGTGGCCCTGAAACTGCGAGACATATCATAAGGAATTCAGCAGAAAATTTATCAGAGGTTAGCTTAGAGTTAGGTGGAAAAAGCCCAGTAGCAGTTTTTAATGATGCTCATCAAGAAAATGCAATCAATGGAATTACAGCAGGTATCTTTGGTGCAAGTGGACAAAGCTGTATAGCAGGATCAAGACTATATTTACAAAAAGGAATTTATGATGAATTTATTGATAAACTTACAAAAAGAGCTGAAAGAATAAAAATTGGAGCCCCAATGGACAAAGATACAGAAATGGGACCTCTAAGTAATTTTAAACAACTAGAAGTGATAGAAAAAAATATAAAAAAGACTATTGAGCAAGGTGGAAAAGTAAGATGTGGTGGGAAAAGACATCCATTTTCTAATGAAGGCTATTATTTTCCTCCTACTATAATTGAATGTGATAACCATAACCTTCCTACAGCAGAAAATGAGCTTTTTGGACCAGTTTTATCAGTTATGAAATTTGATTCTGAAAAAGAGGTAATAGAGAAAATGAATGACAATCAATATGGTCTATCCTCAGGAGTTTACACTAGTGATTTTTCAAGAGGTCTTAGAGTTTCTAACGCAGTGAGAGCAGGAATAACATTTGTAAATACTTATCGACTAATTTCCCCTTCAGCACCTTTTGGTGGAATTAAAGATAGTGGATATGGAAAGGAAGCAGGAATGGACTCAATTAAAGATTATACTAGAGTTAAAACAACTTGGTATTATACATCTGATGAACCAACTTTAGATCCTTTCTCTATAAGATAATTTTTGTCTGCAAAACACACTTTACTTATTTTATTCGTAGTATTTTTGTTAGGAAGTGCTTACCCAACTGGTAAACTGGGGCTGAATGATACAATACCACCAATACTATTTGGGGCTTTAAGAATGTCAGTTGTATTTATTTGTTTAATTCCATTTTTCAAATTTCAAACAGTTGAAAAAAAATACATTATACCTTTGATTGGATTTTCAGTATGTTTTGGAGTTGCTGTAAATATGTTTTTATATTTATCTATAAATGCCTCTAGTATTCTTGCCCCGATTACTATAGGTGCGCAGCTCTCAATTCCTTTTGGAATAATACTAAGTTCAGTATTTTTAAATGAAAAGATAAGTTATAAAAAATGGTTATTAATTGCTACTTCATTTTTTGGAATTGTTTTACTTGCATTTGACCCAAAAGTAGTTGAAGAAATATTAGGCTCGCTATTAATTTGTGGTATGGCTTTTTTTTACGGAATGTCGCAAGTTTTTTCGAGATACTTAAAAGATTTAGATATTAAATTTACAAATACAATAATGAGTTTAACAGGATTTTTAATTTTAATAATTCTGTCTTCAATATTTGAAAAAAATACTTTTGAAACTATTAGAAATATTAGTTTAGGAAGTTGGTTTACAGTTTTGTATGCTGGAGCAATAATTTCTTTGCTGGGACATTTAATGATGTTTTACCTTTATAAATTTTATCCAGTTGATATGGTTCTGCCCTTCTATGCTTTATTTCCTGTTTTTGGTTTAATACTCACTTATTTCATCTTTGGAGAAATTCCCTCTTTAATAACAGTTACCGGGGGTATAATTGTAATTACATCTGTGTTTTTTGCTCAAAAAATTAGATAATTTTCTCGTTGAAAAAAATTGCTATTAAGATTTACTTACAATTATATAAATTGTTAACAATTAGAGGAAATATATGAAAAAACTAGTATTAGCGATGTTTGTATTCGTTTCTTGCTTTGTATCAAAAGCTTATTCGGACGGACATGGCATAAAAATGGGAATTATTTTAGGATTTACAGGACCTATTGAATCCCTAACTCCAGCAATGGCTGCATCAGCTGAACTTGCGTTTAAAGAAGCTTCAGATTCTGGTTCACTTCTTGGAGGAAAGAAAATTTCTGTTGAAAGAGCAGACTCAACGTGTGTTGACTCAGCTGCTGCTACTGCAGCTGCTGAAGGTTTGATCTCTAACGGTGTAGTAGCGATTATGGGAGCTGATTGTTCAGGTGTAACTGGAGCAATAGCAACTAATGTTGCTGTACCAAACGGCGTTGTTATGATTTCACCATCAGCTACATCTCCAGGATTAACTGATCTAAATGATAATGGATATTTTTTTAGAACAGCACCTTCAGATGCAAGAGGTGGTCAAATATTAGCAGATATAACTAAAGACAGAAAAGTAAAAAGTATTGCAGTAACACATACAAATAATGATTATGGTAAGGGTTTGGCTGATGTTTACGTTGCAGCAGTAAAAGCTCATGGAATAAATGTAACAGTTGTTACAGCTCATGAAGAAGGAAAAGGTGATTACGGTGCTGAAGTTGCTACATTAGCAGCAGCTGGTGGTGATGCTTTAGCAGTTTTAGGTTACTTAGACCAAGCGGGTGGAAGTATCATTGATGGTTCATTAGACTCAGGTGCATTTGATGTATTTGTGCTTTCTGATGGAATGATAGGTGACTCTTTAACTGATAGATTTGGAAATGATCTAAATAAATCATTTGGTTCATTACCTGGATCAATGGGTAAAGGAGCTTCAATATTTAAGGGCGTAGCAGGTGGCGCAGGTATTGATTCATCTGGACCTTATACTTCAGAATCTTACGATGCAGCAGCATTGATAGTTTTAGCAATGCAAGCTGGTGGTAAAGCTGATAGAGCTACTGTTCAAGCAAATGTAATGTCAGTTGCAAATGCTCCAGGAGAAAAAATATATCCAGGAGAATTAAAAAAAGCATTAGATTTACTTGCTAGTGGTAAAGCAGTTAACTACGAAGGTGCATCTAGTGTTGAATTAACTGATGTTGGAGAAGCATCAGGTGCCTTTATTGAAAAAGAAATTAAAGGTGGAAAATTCAAAGACAAAAAACAAAGATAATATTTGTTAAATAAAACTCCAGCGGTGAAAGCTGCTGGAGTTTTTTTATTTTAGAATACTCATTAAAACATAAACTGACAGCAAGGACATGAAGAGCACTATAGAATAATTGATTATTTTCCATAGTCTTTCACTGCCTATATAGTTTGATAAAAACTTTGAAAGATACCCTAGTATAAAAAAGAAAAGAAATGATGATAACGATGCTCCAATACCAAAAAGGTATTTTTGAGTTATTAAAAAGTCTTTAGAAAAGTTACCTAAGAAGAAGACCGTATCTGAATAAACATGCGGATTTAAGTACGTAAAGCCCAATGTTTTTAAAACTGTTGAGATTAATGTATTGCTGCCAGAGTTTTCATTAATAAAAATTTTATTATTAATCGATTTTAACTTTCTCCAGATAAAATTAATTAAAAATAAAAGAAGTAGTAAATTTAATATTAACTCTACTGATGGTGAAAAAAAGCTCTGAAAATGGTGGAATAAGAATATTCCTAAGAAAATAAGTATTAAATCAGATGATGAACAAATTAAACAAACAATAAAAACATGTTTCTTTTTAAGACCTTGTTCAATCACAAATATATTTTGAGCTCCAATTGCTAAGATCAAGCTCAAGCCAGTAAGAAAACCGAAAAATATATAGCTCACTTTATAAGATTATTGTTTAATAATCTTTTCTGGAATTATTCCCTGAGGTCTAAATCTCATTATAAAAAGAAGGCCTATCCCAACTAATAAGAATCTGAAATATGGTGCACTATTTATTAAATGAATTTTTATCTCATTTGTTTCTGGAAGATGTGCTGTAAATAGATTTATAAAAAATAATGCAATTGGTGCAGCTTCTACCCATAAAAACCAAACTACAAAACCTCCAAGAATTGCTCCAAAATTATTACCTGTTCCACCCACGATTACCATCACCCATATAACAAATGTATATCTCATCGGTCTATAGCTTCCGGGTGTAAATAATCCATCATTTGTAACCATCATTGCTCCTGCTATACCAACAATAGCTGAGCCTAAAATAAATATAAACAAATGTTGTTTAACAACATTTTTACCCATTGCACTTGCCGCTTCCTCATTGTCTCTGATTGCTCTCATCATTCTTCCCCAAGGTGAATATAGGGCTTTTTGTGTAACTAATAATAAAATAACAACTACAACTAAAAATAATCCTGCAAAACAAAGTTTTACATAGATTGAAGATGAATCTATAACTAACTGGTTTAATAGATCTTGTCTTTCAGTAAGTGAATTAGTTAATGAAAGTTTTGAGGAGTGAAATTTTTCGACTAGATTTATAAACCATGGAGATGTCTGTAAATCTATTTCATATGGAGCGGGCCGCTTTAACCCTATTACATTTTTTACTCCCCTAGCTAACCAATCCTCATGTTTTATAATTGAAACAACAATTTCTGCAATTAACAAAGTTGCTATTGCGAGATAATCAGCTCTTAAACCTAATGCTACTTTTCCAACTATGAATGCTAAACCTGCTGCAAAAAAACCACCCACAATCCAAGAAAATAAAATCGGCATGCCTAACCCACCTAAAAAACCAGTTTTGGCTGGCTCTACGGCCTCAATTAATTCTATTGCTGGTCCTGAAATAATTTTGACAAGAAAAAGTCCAACTATAATAATTGCAGCAATGATATAGTTTCTTTTTTTTGATTTTTCGGTGTTTTTAAGCACATATCTTATAAAAAAAATCATTAGAGCTATTAGTATAAGACTCATAATCATATTTATTCCCCCAACACTCCATGCTTCAGAAACTGGAGCAACAGAAACAAGTACCACTGCTAAACCACCCAAAGCTGTATAACCCATTATTCCAAAATTTATTAAGCCTGCATATCCCCATTGAATATTTGCTCCCATTGTCATTACAGCTGAAATCATACAATAATTGAAAATAGTTAAAGCAATTGACCAAGACTGAAAAATACCTACTAAAATTATTAGCCCTAACATTATTGAGTAAGCAATAATTATATTTAAGTAATTTCTCATATTTTCTTTCCCTCAAATATCCCTGATGGTCGAAATACCAAAACGATAACCAAAATTGAGAATGATATTGCAAACTTGTAATCTGTAGATAAAAGCTGCATCAAAGAATTTGGTTCCAGTTGTTCAGGTAAAATGTAAATAAAAAATTTTTTATAGGCATATGTGAGAAATATTTCTGCGAATGCAATTAAATATCCACCAAGAAATGCTCCATATGGATTACCGATACCCCCAGCTATAGCTGCAGCAAATATAGGAAGCATATTGTTAAAATATACAAAAGGTCTATAACTTTTGTCTAAACCGTATAATACACCCCCAATAGTTGCTAGTATTCCCGCTATAATCCAAGTGATAAGAACTACTTTCTTTGGATCGATTCCAGAGAGTAATGCCAAATCTTCATTATCGGAATAAGCTCTCATACTTGTTCCTGTTTTTGTTTTGTTTAAAAACCAAAATAAGATTGCAACTAAAACAATAGTTACTAAAATAGTAATAATTTGTGTAGACTTTATTGTTAATCCTTCAGCGAGTCCCGTCATATCTTTAAATTCCGAAGCTTTTATAATAAATTTTTCTCCATCCATAAATCTTCTATCTGTTGGGCCAATGATAATTCTAATAATTGCTTGAGTAACAAACATTACACCAATACTAACCATTGCTAATTGCACAGGAGGACTTTTTTTAATTCTATAATAACTAAAAACTGTTTTATCTATTAGGAGCATATAAAATATCATCATCGAAACAGCAAACGGTATAGTAAGCAAAGCTGTAGGCAAAAAACCAAAGCTTATTCCTTTTGATTGCAGGTAATAAGTAAATAACACAGCAAACATTGTACCAAAGGACATCATGTCTCCAGTTGCAAAATTAGCAAATCTTAAAATTCCATAAATTAGAGTTACAAAAATTGCCCCAAGAGCTAATTGTGACCCATATGTTAATGCAGGAAATATAGTGTAATTTAGTAATAAAATAATTGCGTTGATAAAATCCATAATTAAGCCCCTAAAAATGACCTTCTTACCTCTGGGTCATTTAATAATTCCTTTCCAGAACCTTCAAATTTATTTTCTCCGGTGACTAAAACATAACCACGATCTGATATACTAAGTGCTTGTTTTGCATTTTGCTCAACCATTATAATTGCAACTCCAGTTTTTTTAACTTGAACAATATGTTCAAATAACTCATCCATCACAATAGGAGAAACGCCTGCAGTTGGTTCGTCTAACATTAAAACTGATGGCTGTATCATCAAAGCTCTTCCTAAAGCTACTTGTTGTCTTTGACCACCTGATAATTGTCCAACTATTTGATCTCTCTTATTTGCTAGAATTGGAAATAATTCATAGATCTGATTAATAACTATATCAATATTATCTTTTCTAAGAAATCCTCCTATTTCTAAGTTCTCTCTAACTGTCAATTCTGAAAAAACATTTTTTGTTTGTGGCACAAAAGAAACTCCCCTTTGAACTCTTGCTTGTGGAGAAAGATTAGATATGTCTTGATCTTCTATAACCACACTTCCAGATTTTAATTTTAATAAACCCAGCATTGCTTTCATTGCGGTGGATTTTCCCGCACCATTTGGACCTAGGATTGCAACAATCTCTCCTTTTTCAACATTTATCGAACAAGAATTAATAATATCAGGACCATCTCCATAACCACCTGTCATATTATTTCCTTCAAAAAATGCCATTAACTATCTTCCCCACTAATTTTTTTTCCCCTACCTAGATAACTTTCTATAACTTGCTCATTTTTTTTTACTTCATCAGAAGTTCCTTCAAATAAAACAGAACCTTCAGACATTACAATTACCGGATCACACATTCTGCTAATAAATTCCATATCATGCTCAATCATACAAAAAGTATAATTCTTCTCTTTATTAAGTCTTAAAATTGCAGTACCAAGATCTTTTAATAATGTTCTATTAACACCCGCTCCTACTTCATCTAATAAAACTAATTTTGCGTCCACCATCATAGTTCTTCCCAATTCTAGCAATTTTTTTTGACCTCCCGATAGATTTCCTGCTCTTTCGTTAGCTAAATGTTTTAAATTTAAGAATTCTGCCACTTCATAGGCTTTAAGTCTGATTTGCTCTTCTTCTTCTTTTATAAGTTTAGGCTTTATAAATGCATTTAATAAGGTTTCACCAGTCTGGTTTCCTGGGACCATCATTAAATTTTCTAAAACAGTAAGATTAGAAAATTCATGTGCAATTTGAAAAGTTCTTAGAAGACCTTTTGAGAACAATTCGTATGAGGGTACATCGGTTATATTTTCACTATTGAAGTAAACATTTCCTTTAGAAGATTTTAGATTTCCTGCAATAAGGTTAAAAAGAGTAGTTTTTCCCGAGCCATTAGGACCAATAATTCCAGTTATCGTTCCTCTTTTAATAGTTAGTGAACAATTAGAAACTGCAGCAAGACCTCCAAAATATTTTGAAATATTTTCTATTTTCAGAATATTTAAATCTGATGGCATAGGGAATTATACTTTGTTAAGCCTTTTAAGAATACTATTTAATGTTTTCTCTGTAGACTTATAAAAACCCGCTTTTTTTAATTCCTTTACTCCCTGTTCATTTAAACCTTTGGGTGTTTGAGATTCTTTAACTAAAAGTTTAAGATCTTTGCCAGAGTTTTTTAACGCATCTTCAGATAATGCAACAAACAATGAGGTTATATATTTTTGGGCTTTATCCTTTTCAACACCACGCTCTACAAGCCAATTAGACATTGTATTTAATAATTCGTAAAATGGAGCCATCATACCTGATGTTGACCAAAAATTTTTAGATAACTTTTCATTTTTAATTTCAACTGTTGTTCCAAGTTTATCAAAAAAGTTCTTAACTACTTTATTTGGTGGAAAAACTGGAACTGGTCCCTTTCTAAATGATATTGGTGGAAGTGGTATGGCACGAAAAATTTTAGCTTTTACACTAATTAATTTTTTTAACCTTGGTAAAGTAATAGTGGATATAAAACTTATTACAGTCTGATTTGATTTAAATTTTAGTGTTTTTATGATCTCCTCACCAACAGTCGGCGTAACCGCAAGAAAAATCCAATCACAAGTATTAATAATTTCTTGATTTGACTTTCCAATACTTACCTTTTTAATTTTTTTAGATAATGTTTTTGCGATAGACAAATTTCTAGGTGAAACTAAAATCTTGGAATATTTGATCTTGGATGAAGAAATACCAGTTACAACCGATTCAGTAATTTTTCCTGTTCCTATAAAACCAAGTTTCATAGGGGTAATTACTATACTTAATTATTAAAAAAGGAACCTCTAATTCTGAGCAGTTCTCTTGATAAATTTTTATTTTCTTTAAATGGTTTTCTACCATGTAACCAAAAGTAATTATTTGCTATTATAGCACTACCCACAGGTAGAGAGGTTATAATTTTATTTTGACTTCCCTCTAAAGCATCAGATAATTTTTGAAGAAATAGACCTTGTTTCATATTTTTTGGTTCAGGAAATTGGTCTATATAAGAAATTGTAGGTTTGCCATTATAGTCTTTTGAAAAAACTGGGTGTTCAACTTTATAACTTATATTTTTACTCTTGGGAGATCCCCAAATAAAATCTTGCTTACCTACATCATCGTTTGCTAAATCTGATAAATGCTCCCAATCATCTAAATGCAACAAAGCTGTCTCACCGCCGTCTACATTTTCTTCCTCTAATTTTGACATCAATATCCAGTCAGTAGTCTCTTTAACATAAGTACCATCAGTATGGAGGTCCATATTTATATATGCTTTTCTAAGATATGAATCGCTATTGTCTTCATGCTTTACATGAAATCTAGCATAATACTTCCCGGCCATGGAGTCATGATTAGGGTTACCAATCAAATGTGTTATGGCTGTAGATAGTTTTATCAAAAATGTTTGATCAGTTTTAGATGAAATATTTTTAGGTCCTATTATCAAACAACCCGTATTTCTATTTTTTAAAATAAGGTTTAAAAAATTACTTAACTTATGTGATGTAGTCTCATCTAAACTTTTTGCAATTGTGAAACGTGTAAAAGGTTTATATTCAAGTGCTGTGATATCAAATTTTTTAAATGGAAATATAAGTCTATCTATTATCTGATCCTCTATTTTAATGTTTATAATTCTTTTTGACTTTTCATGATAGCTAATTTCAAAACCATCTAAATGTTGAAGTTCTTGCATTAGTTTGTTTTATTACAAACACCTATAGAGTCTGGCCCACAAATTTCACCATTAGTCCAGACTGCACCTATTAAATTAGCTCCATCAAAATTTGCATTTAGAATATTTGAAGATGTAAAGTTTGCCTCCATTAAGTTTGAGTTTTGGAAATTTGTATCAATCAATGTAGATCCCATAAAGTCAACTCTTGTTAAATTAGCACTTGAAAAGTTTGAAAGTTCAAGATTTGCGCCTGTCAAAATTGACTCATACAAATTTGCTCTAATAAATGATGACTCTGAAAAAGTACCAAATGATAGATTTGAGTTCATCATTATACTCTTATCAAAATTTACTTGGATAAAACTTGCAAAAGATAAATTTGAATTAGGAAGATAACTACCTTGTAAATCTTGACCATCTGAAAATTTACACTTTGTATAGTCTACACCATCAGTTATAGGGTCATCGCATCCAGCGTTTACATTGCTACTAAAAATTAAAAAAAATATAATAAAAATAAGTTTTTTCATACCGCAAAACTATTTAATGCACCTAAAATTATAGCAGATAATACTGTTGGATAAACTAAATTTCTTTTTGTTATATAAAAAATTAATATTGATAATAAAATTACTACTATCCTTAACAAATAGTTCACTTCAGAAAGGTCTCCAGAAGGAAATATAAGCATTCTGGAAATTAAGGCAGCTAATGTTGAATAAGCTATACAATTAAACCATCTATAAATTTTAGATTTTTCACTAATTTTCTCCGATGTAAAAGCTCCAAGAAACCTGGATAAATATGTAGCTAAAGAAGTTGCTAATATTGCAAGAACTACACTAGTTGCCATATTTTTCTCCTATAAAATATGAGATTGTGCCACCAACAATTCCTCCAATAAGCACGCTCCATTCAGGTGAAACAAAATAAAAAATTGGACCAAGCGCTGCACCAATTAATATTGCAGATGATAACTGAACAGTTTTCATCACTCCTATCATTGCACACATAAAATAAATTGGATTAATAATAGCAAGAGCAATAATCATGTCTCTATTTAAAAAGTCAGAAGCATAATAACCGACTATAGTTGAAAAGATTGCAACCAACCAAGTTGCTGTTCCAATTCCAATCCAAAAATCTATTCTATATTTCTTTTCTATTTCCTCATAATTACTTTTCAAAATTAACCACGAAGAAACAGCAACAAAGTGACACGATAGATAATATTTCCATCTTGGTTGGCTTTCATGTTTTAATAATGGCATGATTGAAACTGTCATTGGATAAAGTCTTGAGTTGACTAACCATACAGCAAGAAAAATATTTACAAGCGAAGCACCAATTACCATGGATTCTGCCATAACTAAAGATCCTGGAAGAGCATAAGTTAGTAAAGTTGAAAAAATACTTTCTTGAATAGTAAAACCTAAATTTTTAAGTAGAGCACCTATTGCTACAAAACTTGCACCTAAAGCAATGGCTGGGCTATCGAATTTTTTCGACGAAAGTATTCCTTTAAGAAAATATTTGTAGTTAACCATTAACCGCCTAGAAATAGACGGCCTACATCTGGATTATTTAAAAGTTCATCTCCTTTTCCAGCAATTGCTGTTTGACCTGAAACTAAAACATATCCTATGTCAGCAAACTCTAAACCTTTTTTTGCATTTTGCTCAACCAGTATAATTGTTTTTTTCTCATTTTTTTGAAGATCTTCTAAAATTTCAAAGACCATTTGAATATATCTAGGCTCTAAACCAATTGATGGTTCGTCTACCAGCAATATAGATGGTTTCATTACTAAAGCTCTTGATATTTCTAATAATCTCCTTTCACCACCAGATAAAACTTTTGCTGGCTGGTTTCTTCTGTTTCTTAATCTTTCATATTTTTGAAGCACTCTCTCTGCCTCTTCAAAAGATTCTTCTGTTTTATCCTTAATATATCCACCCATTAAGAGGTTTTCTTCAACAGTCATGTCTGGAAACACTGAGTTATCTTGTAGAATATAAGCTATTCCTTGAGATTTTAATTTTTCTGCAGGACTAAGATTTGTAATTTCCTTACCCTCTATTTCTATTTTTCCTGAAAAGATATTTGTAAAACCATATATTGAATGAAGTATCGTTGATTTGCCAGCACCATTAGGACCTATTAAACATAATGATTGGGCCTTACTGACAAATAAATCTAAATTATGTAAAATTTCCATTTTACCATAGCCTGCTGATAAACCTTTAATGGTTAAATGAATATCATCTTGAGAAAGCTTTTTTAAATCTTCTGCATCTGGTGCTTTGCCAAGCACTTCATATTGATTTGACATTATTGTGCTCCTAGATAAGCGTCTATTACACGTTTATCATTTTTAATTTCATCTGGTGTACCATTTGCAAGCATCTTGCCATGGGCTAAACAAAATATGCTCTCAGCTAATTGCATAATTACTCTCATATTGTGTTCTATTACTAGAAGTGTAATACCAAAATCTTGGTTTACTTTGATAAGTCTATCAATAATACCGTTAATTAATGTAGGGTTTATACCAGCTGTTGGCTCATCCAACAATAACATCTCTGGCTCATTCATAAGTGCCATTGCAAGTTCAAGTAATTTCTGTTGTCCAAATGATAGGTCACCCGCTCTTAATTTTCTTTTTTGAAAAAGTCCAACAAAGTTCAATAAATTTTCAGCTTTATCAGTTAACTCTTTTGGGATAGTTGAAAATATAGAGACTAAACTTTCGTCACTTGCTTTATGACTTATCAGCATGTTGTCTACACAATTTAATTTTCCATATATTCTTGTTTGTTGAAATGTTCTTAACAAACCAAGTTTTGCAATAACTGGTACTGGTAACTCCGAGACCTCTTTATCATTAAATTTTATTGATCCTTGATCAATTGGGTATGTTCCAACTATAGAGTTAAACAAAGTAGTTTTTCCAGATCCATTAGGTCCTATTAATCCAACAATCTTTCCTTTTTCGACTGACATTGAGATATCAACATTAGCCTGAACTCCTCCAAAAGATTTGCTCACATTGTTTACTTCAAGAATACTCATTTGAGTTCTACCTGTGCTTTTCGATCTGCCTCATCAACAACTTCTCCAAATCTTTCAGGATATTTTTCTCTCAACCATCCCATTATCCCTTCAGGGAAATAGATGACTATTACGATAATTAGTACTCCAAGCGCAACATACTGCCATCCTAGGAAAAATGTCCAGAAACCCTCTTTAAATATATGAAAAACAGTCGCTCCAATAACTGGGCCCCACAAAGTTCCTTTACCGCCTAATATTGCCATCAGAACCATAAACACTCCCATTTCTCTTCCATCAAAAGCAACATCAGTTGAGTCTATATACCCAACCAGACCTCCCATAATACCGCCAGCAAGACCACAGAAAAATGCAGAGATCATCCAACCAATAATTTTATATTTCATTGTTTGAATTCCCATAGCTTCAGCCTTGTCTTCATTATCTCTAATTGCGTTGAGGACTAATTTAAATCTTGTTGTATAAATTGCTTTAATTGCAACAAAGGTAAGAACTAAAACAATAAAGCTGCAAAAATAGAAGAATTCACCTCTTGCTTCTAGGCTTCCAATATTGGGAAACGGAGGGGTTGTAAAACCTTGTCCTGCTCCAATAATTTCTATTCCACCAGAAATTTCACCAGCAGCAACTCCTAATCCTAATGTACAGATTGCAAAATAATGGCCTCTTAAACCTAAAATTGAATAACCTATAAGCCCTGCTACTATAGCGGGTACAATTGCTGCAACAGCTAAACCTGCAGCCATTCCTTGAAAAAATTGTGTCGGTGTATGAACAAAAGTTTTCTCTCCTCCACCTTCAGTCCATTCTGCTAATGGAAAAAACATTCCCACTTGGACCGATGCACAAAGATACATTCCCAGTCCATAAAAAAGAATGTTACCAAAAGTATTGTATCCCATTTCTCCACCCTGAACATTCCAAGTAAGAGCTAGAATTATTAAAATGCAAAGAATTGATAACTGAACTTTAAAAGCTGGAAATATAAATGGTGCAGCTATCCCAAAAGTTAAAATAAATAAATATAAAATTAAATTATTCTTGTTCATAAAGATTTTTAATTTTCTCTCTAAATAATTTATTAATTGTAAAATAATGTCCTTTTTCCTCATGAATACTTGAGCCATTTGGGTGGTATTCATCTAGATGGTTTTTAAATTTTTTTACATCAACCTCAACATTATTTCCTTTATCATCAGTAATTTTAACCTTCCTCATTTTAAATATTCTCTTTTTTTCGAAAGTTTAAATCTTCTGTAAACTAAAATTAAAACTAATAATAAAAATACAGAACCTATTCTAAATTCCGTTCCTAGAATATAATCTGCAAATTCTTCGAACATACCAAGGCCCATTCCAGACATTGCGACACCTGGTAGGTTTCCTAATCCTGCTACAATTACAATCATGAAAGATCTGATTGTATAAGGTAATCCCATATATGGGTGAATTGTAAAGGTGATTGAGATTAATGCTCCGGCTACACCACATAAAGCTGCATTAATTCCAAATGTAGCTGCATAAACTTTTTCTGTATCTACACCTAATATCTTTGCTGCTCTTGCATTTTGAGCAGTAGCCCTAATAGCTCGACCTAATTTTGATTTTTTCATATAAATCACTAATCCAATAGCAAATACAATACTTATAAATGCAGAGAAAATCTTAGAATTTGGCAATGTCACAGAATTATCAAACAACATAGTTGTTCCATAGCCTGAATTTGCAAGAACGACATCTGCTCCAAATGCAAAGTTCATTAATTGCATAAATAAAATACTTATTCCAAATGTTGCAAGAATTGAGATGAACAAATCTCTATCTACTACCTTGTTAATTACTAATTTGTAGATAATTACTCCAACAAAGTACATGATGATTGGAGAAACAATCACTCCCCACGCTGGATGGATTCCATAAAGATACATAAAGTATGCAATGTATCCACCTAATATAACTAGATCGCCTTGAGCAATATTAATTATATTCATAACTCCCCATTGAAGAGCCATTCCATATGCAATTAATGCGAATAAGATACCAAGCAATACTCCATCTAGAGTAGCTTGGACCATCAGTATTGGAACTTGAAATATTAAAAAATCCATAAATCTTTAAATGCTTATAAAAAAAAGCCCCCTATTACTAGGGGGCTTTTCACAACTATTTTATCTTGATGACCACTTAGGAATTGGGTGAATTAATTCTGCTGAAGCCCATTTTAATGGAGCTACAACTTTATTTTCACATTTTCCAGCATCATCACACATAACTTGAAATAATACCATTGGCTTATCAACGTTTTGACCACCTTCAGCAAATTTTATGTTTCCATAAAAAGTTTGCATGTTCGTAGCAGCAAGAGCATCTCTAACTTTCTTTTGATCGAAAGATCCAGCTCTTTCAAAAGCGTCTTTAAAAACTAACAAAGCTGCAGATGATTCTGCTGCTTGATATGGTGGTGCATAACCAAACTCTTTTGTAAAGTCTGCATCATAAGTCATACCATCAGTAAAAAAATCATCTTTATATGTTAATGTTTTGTGCCATTGAGAAGCACACAAAGCGTATTGTGAATTTGCACCATGTTGCTTGGATAGTTTAGCAGCATCACAGTGTGTCATTGCTAACATTGGAACATCAACTTTCATTTCAGCAATTTGTCTTATAGCTGTTAACGCACCTTTTGTGTGACCTGAAACAACAAGAACATCAGGCTTAGTAGCTTTAACTTTAGCTAAAGTTGCAGCCATATCATTTAGCTCTTTTGGTAGCTTATCGTCGATTATGATTTTAGATCCTGTTTCTTTTGCAGCATCTAAGATACCCAGTCTAACGTCTTGCGAAAATGCATCTTGCTCAAAAGCTTGTGCAATTCTTACACCTTTTCCACCATTAAGTTCAACAGCTGTTCTAATTGCTACGTCTAAATATAAGTTTGCTGGCGCAAGCACTGCAAATAAGTATTTATAACCTTTTGTAAACAAAGATCTTGATGCACCATTGGCTTCTACCATTGGAACGCCATACTTCTCTGTTACAGGTGCAATTGCTTTAGTTAATCCTGAACTGTAAGGTCCAAGCATAAACTCAACACCATCTTGTGAAATTAGTCTTTCTGCAAGTTGAGCTGCTCTTTTTGGATTTGATTCATCATCATAATAGATAATCTCAAATTTATAAGTTTTTCCACCAACTTTGACACCACCCATGCTGTTTATTCTGTCAACGGCCATATTATATCCGTTTTGAGTATGAACACCATTAGATGAATACTTTCCTGTAAGTGAAATAGCAGATCCTAAGATAATTTTATCACCAACTACTTTTGCTAAAGATACAACTGAAGTTGAAAATAAAATTGCTAATGCAGAAACAAATGTAATTATAATGTTTTTAATTTTCATTTCTCTCCTCTTTTATTTATTATTAATTAATTAATTTAATTCCCTATTTAACTAAGAAATTAATTTTTTTGCAAGTAACAGTAGTATCGCATTAATAACTAATATTGTTGCATAAATGCAATTATAGCTGCTATTACAATTAAAACGCACGCAGAAATTGTGTTTATGACCTTTGCGTTTGCTTTGACCCATGTAATCATTTTATTTGCAAGGATTGCATAACCGACTAAAGATAAAAAATCTAAAATTACGTATGTTGTTATGAGAATAATAAATTGAGCAACATAATTTGAATTAAAGTCAATAAATTGTGGAAAAATAAATGGAAAAAACATCCAGGCCTTAGGGCTTGTTCCCGCAACTAAAAAGCCATCTTTATAAAAAGATAAAAAACTTTTTTCAGATTTTTCATCAGAGTTTATACTTTTTGGTCTTGATTTATAAATATCATAAGCAAGATATAGAATATAAATTATTCCCACCCACTTGAATGTATTGAGCAACTTAGGATTATCTGAAATAAATGAGCCAATAACAAATATAACAAGAGTTGCTTGAATAATATTTGCAGTAACATCTCCTAAAGCTGTCCATACGCATTTCTTAACTCCATAATTCATTGAATAAGAAATGATTACTATCCTAGGTGTTCCAGGAGTAATAAACATAAAGAGAATAATTTGCAGAAAAAGGAAGTAGTTTAATGGAAGCATCTTAGGATAGTCCTAAAAAACCGGGAGCTAAAGATGGCTAGATAGGACTATCTAAAAGTGATAATATCATAGACACTAAAATTTGCATTATAATTTATTTAAAGTTTTGCTAGAAAATCTATGAAAAAAAGTCACAGGCCTACAACCAAAGTTAAAAATCCTGAGCCAAAACCAGGAAGTCCAGACTGGGTTATCTGGGCAGCTTGGGCTGACAGAATAACATTTGAGGAGATAGAAAAAAAAACAGGCAAAACTGAAGGTGATGTTATTAAAATAATGAGAAGAAATCTTAAACCCTCTTCTTTTAGATTATGGAGGAAAAGAGTAAATTCTCAAAGTATTAAGCATAGAAAAAAATTTGAATATTCAAGAAAACAAATAAGAGTAAAAATAAAGAAAAATGAAATTCTTAACTGGTAAATTTAAAAAATATAATTATATCTAAACTATGAAAAATATTACTATGTATTCAGGGCCAATGTGTGCTTTTTGTGATGCAGCAAAAAGGTTGCTGAATAGAAATAATCTTGAATACAAAGTGATTGATGTATCGACTGGCCCAGATTTAAGAGATGAAATGATTAAAAAAGCAAATGGAAAACGCACAATTCCTCAAATTTTTTTTAATGATGAACATATTGGCGGCTATCAAGAACTTAGAGATCTAGAAAAAAATGGTACTTTAGAAACTTCACTAAAGTAAATTTAATTCCAATCTATCAAACCTAATTGTTTTTTTGCTAGTTCACTTAAATCATTAATTTTAGTTCTTCCTTTATAATTAACTTCGTAGTCCTCAGCAGCAAAATCTGGTGGACTTTTGCCTTCAATAAATTTTTTTGATTGTTTTTTTATGTAATCAATATTTTTTTTACAATATGGAGTTGCTCCTACATACACAACATTTGAAAAAGTTTTGCCCATATGTTTTTCCTCAACAGCGTGTACAACGTCAGGATGCCACCAAATTGTATCTCCAGGATACATTTTTGGAATTGAAATTAAACCTTCTAATAATAAGCTATGATATTTTTCATTTATCGATAAAGCTTTTCCTGCTTTTGACCCACACAACTCATTTTCAGGTACATCATCAAGTAAGGCTCTAGTTAAAACATATGCCATGCCTTTAACAATAGGAACTAATTGTAAAGTTCCATCATTTGGACCTTGTTCTGTTAAAGCTGTCCATCCTTGGAATGTTCTAAATACATGCGCTACCGCTGGCGACTCAAATTCAATTGTTTCATCTCTATATCTGGCATTAAACGGATTATAATTTTCGAAATTATCTGAAAAAATATCATCATAAATTTTTTGATATGCTTTATCAGTCCATCTTTCAATCGATCCAGCATCACAATGTGGCGATAACCCCAATGTATCATCTCCTGGCTCTCTTCTTCTTATTCGATCTGCATATACAAGTTCTTTATTTGGATCAAAAACACTTTTATCCTTATAATCATAGTTCCAAAGATTATTTAGCCATTTTTTAACCTGTTCCATTTCTTGAGAGTGTCTAATCTCTGATTGTGCTTTAGACCAATACAATCCAAAAATTTGAGGTTTTCCTGATTTTAGTTCACTGAAATATTTGTCTATACCTATCTTTTTTTTCTGTTCTTCAAAATAATTATTTTCCAAAACATATTGATCTAGATTTTCATTCAGATCTTTCATTTTTTTTTCATCAAAAACATTTCTAATTATTACACAACCACGTTTCAGTACATTCTCATTAATAGTCCTTTTGTTTTCAATTAAAATATTTTTAAATTCTATTTCTGGGATAATCGAATCCTCAAAACGTTTAATTATCTCTACTTCTTTTTTAATGTATTTCTCTATATTTTTAAAATTACCTAAATAGTTTTTCGACTTATTTTTTAACTTAATTTTTTCAGAGATAATCTTGTTTTGTATTTCAATTATATTCATAATTTGAAATCGATTACTTAGGTTTAAAAACTAGGCAAACTCCATTATTACAATATCTTTTTCCTGTTGGTTGTGGGCCATCATCAAATATATGGCCATGATGTCCTCCACAATTCTTGCAATGGTACTCGGTTCTGGCATAACCGACATGATAGTCTGTTGTAGTTTCAAAAGCATCAGGTATAGACTCGTAAAATGATGGCCAACCAGAGCCACTTTCATACTTAGTATTAGAGTCAAATAATTTCACTCCACAGTTTGCACAATGATAACTACCCTCTCTCTTTTCAAAATTAAGTTCGCTTGAACCTGGAGGCTCTGTTGATTCTTCAAATAATACTTTATTTTGTTGATGAGTTAAATTTGGATTATTTTTTGTCATTTAAATATTTAGCACAATTTTTATGTAAACTTGCGTGTAATTCAATAAGTTTTTTAAAGTCTTTGTTGTAACCACCACCTAAAACTCCACAAATAGGAACTCTTCTTTTAAAAAAGTTTCTAATAACCATCTCGTCTCTTTTATCAATTCCTATGTCAGTAATACACAACTTACCTAATCTATCATCTAAATGAATGTCAACACCTGCGATATAAAAAACAAAATCAAAATTAAAATCGTTTAGAAAAATTAAATTTTTTTTTAAAATATCTAAATACTCATCATCTTCCATGTTTTGTTCAAGTTCAACGTCCAAATCACTTTTTGATTTAATTGGTGGATAATTCACTTTTGTGTGCATACTAAATGTAAAAACGTTATTTTCATTTTTAAATATTTCTGAATTTCCATTACCCTGGTGAACATCTAAATCAACTATGAGGATTTTGTTAGCCAACCCTCTATTCAAAAGATATTTTGCAGCAACAGCCACATCGTTAAAAACACAAAAACCAGCTCCCTCATCATAGATAGCATGGTGACTTCCACCAGCTGTATTACAAGCTATTCCATAATTAATTGCTAGTTTAGAGGCCAATACAGTTCCGCCTGTTGCAACTAAAGATCTTCTGACCACACTATCAACTAAAGGGAACCCTATTTTTTTAACCAATGTTTGCTCTAATGTTTTATTTTTAATTTTTAAAATATACTCCTCAGAGTGAGCCCCTTTTAGTGTATTAATTGAGCATGGCTCAGGTTTATAAAACTTCTTAACTACTTTTTCTTTTTTAAGAAAACTTGCTAATTCACCAAACTTTTTAATTGGAAATTTATTATCATCACCAATTTTTGCCTCATAATCAGGGTGATTTACAACTGGTAATTCCACTTTACTTTATTTCTCGAATAGGCTTACCAGCAACACAAGCTTCTAAATTTTCAATCATTTGTGTATAAAAAATAGAATAATTTTCAGCTGTAACATAGCCTACGTGTGGAAGCAAAAGTGCGTTAGGAACAAATCTTAATTTGTGACCACTGGGTAGGGGTTCTTTATCATAAACATCGATACCAGCACCAGCAATTACGTTAGTTGATAGAGCTATAATTAAATCATCCTCGTTTACAATTGGACCTCTTGAAGTATTAATTAGATAAGAGGTTTTTTTCATTTTATCAAACTCAGCAAGCTTTATACAATCCTTGTATCTTTCTCCTCCTTGGACATGAATTGATATAAAGTCAGAGTTTTGTATAAGATCCTCTTTACTAGATGGCAAAACATCAAGTTCTTTACACTTATCTAGACTTAAGTTTTCACTCCATGCCATAACTTGCATGCCAAAAGCTTTTCCTATTTTTGCGACTTGGGATCCAACTTTTCCTAAACCAACAAGTCCTAAAATTTTACCTTTTAATTCAATACCTACCGTTGTCTGCCAATAACCTTGATACATATTATCAACTTCTACTTTAACATTTCTTGCAAGACCTAAGATTAAAGCCCATGTTAACTCGCAAGTTGGATTTGAATTTATTTCTGTTCCTGTAACAATAATTTTAGCTTTCTTTGCTGCCTCTAGATCTATTGCTTTATTTCTCATTCCACTTGTTGAGATATATTTCAGTTTTTTCAAATTTTTAATTAGATTTGAACTAATTGTAGTTCTCTCCCTCATGACAAGTAGGGCTTCGAATTCTTTTAATTTTTCAATAGCATCATCTTCATTTTCAAAAGGTTCACTAAAAATTTCAATAGCGAATTTTGATGAAAGATTTTTCAAATCTATGAATTCTTGAGCAACGTTTTGATAATCGTCTAAAATAGCTACCTTAAGCATTTTGATTTTTTTTATTCGAGACTGTAATACCAGCAATTATAAAAATTGCACCTAAGAAATGATAAAATAAAATTTTTTCATTGAAAATTATCATAGCCATTATTGCACCTAGAATTGGCATCAAATGAAGAAAAACTCCAGATCTATTTGCACCTATAAGCTTAACACCTTTTATCCAAAACAGAAATGAGATTAGACCAGGAAAAAAAACGACATAGAATAAAACTAAATAAAAAGAGGATTGTAATTTGATTACATTACCCAAACTATAATCAATAAAATACAAAGGAATTAGAAAAATAACACCAAAAGTAATAACGACCTGTAATAGAGAAATTGGAGAAAGATTGAATTCCTTTTTTTTCAAAAGAGCTGAATAAAGAGACCATGCAAACATTGCAATTAATGCAAAAATATCTCCTTTGTTAAATGACAAATTTAATAAATTGTTTAAATTTGCTTTAGTTATTATAAAAAAAACACCTGTAAGTGAGAGAAACACCCCTATTATTTGAAATAAATTTGTTTTCTCAATTCTAAGTAAAGATGAAAATAATATAATCATAACCGGTACTGTTGAAATCATAAGCACTCCGGTAATAACTTGGGTATGTCTCAGTGAGTAAAAAAGAGCTGAATTAAACACTGTCACAGCTAAAATTCCTAAGAGTGAAAACAAAAAAATATTATCAAATATAATTTTTCTGTTATTTGACAATTCTTTATAAGTGAATGGTATTAAAACTAACCAAGCCAAAAACCATCTATAAAAATTTAAAGATATAGGAGGTATGTCAATAATACTCGCAGCTTTTCCTACTATAAAGTTACCTGCCCAAAATAAACAAGCTAAAACTAAATAAAGAGAAGCTAAATATAAAGGGCTAAGTGTTTTCATGAAAAGAATTTAGTAAATCTGATCTATAGTTTATAGCTTCTTTTATATTCTTTTCCTTAACATGTCCAAAACCTCTGATTTGATCAGGTATTGATGCTATTTTAACTGCCGTTTCATAGTTTGATTTATTTATTTTTGTTCCTATGTCAGTAATTATTTGCTCATAATCTCTTATTAATTCTCTCTCTTTTTTTCTTTCGTTTAAATATCCAAATGGATCAAGCTTTGTACCTCTTAAAAATTTAAATTTTGAAAGTATTTTGAATACATTAAATAGCCATCCACCAAATTTTATTTTTAGTAATTTGCCATCTACTTTACTTTTTTTACTGAAGATTGGTGGTGCTAAATAAAAGTTATAATCAAAATCACCTTCAAAGTTTTTATTTATATCATCTACAAATTTTTTATTTGTCATTAATCTCGATACTTCATACTCATCTTTGTATGCCATTAATTTGAAATAGTTTTTTAAGACAGCTATCGAAAATTGGCTTCCATTTCCGATATTTTTATCTATCTTTCTTGCATAGCTTACAAGATGTTCAAATTTTTCAGCATATTTTATATTTTGATAACCTTCTAAAAATTTAAATCTATTCTGATATTTTTCCTCAAAACCTTGTAATATTTCTGTCTCATCTTTGATTATATCTACAACCTCATCTTTTAAGTTTTCATAATGTCTACCAAACCTAAATGCATCTATATTATCTTTTACACTTGCACCATTTAATTCAATTGCTTTTTCAATTGCTAAAGCTGAAATTGGTATCAGGCCTGCTTGATATGCAACTCCAACATTAAACATATTTGATAATATTGAATTTCCTAAAATCTTAGATGTAATTTTATTTGAAGATATAAACTTTATATTTTCTTGACCTGCTATATTAATTAAATTATCTCTCATTTCATCAAAAGGTAAATAAAAATTTTTATCCCTTGTAAAATCTCCAGGCATAACCTCATCTGTATTAATTATTAACTTTGAAATTTTTTTATCTAAGGTTTTTATTATTTCTAAATCGTTAGATACAAGTAAATCAAATCCCAGAAGTAAGTTTGTATCACCATAAGATAACCTTATTGCTCCAACATCTTTTGGTTTATCAAAAATTCTTAAGAAACTTTTAACAGCTCCACCTTTTTGAGCTAGTCCAGTCATATCTAAAACCCCTGATCCTTTTCCATCTATTTGAGCAGCGGTTGCAAGCACAGCTCCAATAGTAACAACTCCTGTACCACCAATACCAGCAATCATTATCCCAAAAGACTTATTAATTGATGGTAATATTGGATCGTCTATCTTTGAATTTATTTTATTAATTAAATTATCATCATAATTTTTCTTAAGTCTTATATCTCCCTCTAAACTTACGAAACTTGGACAAAAACCATCTACACATGTGTAATCTTTGTTACAAGAAGATTGGTCAATTTGTCTTTTTCTTCCATATTCAGTTTCAACAGGTGCAATAGAAACACAATTTGATTGTATTCCACAATCTCCACAACCTTCACATAAGTCTTTATTTATAAAAATTTTTTTCTTAGGCTCTTCCAAGATACCTTTTTTTCTTCTCCTTCTTTTCTCAGCTGCACAGGTTTGATCATAAATTATTACAGTTGTTCCATTAATTTTGCTTAATTCAACCTGAACATCTATAATATTTTTTCTATCATAAACTTTAGAATTTCGCGCAAAGCCTCCTGTATCTCTATATTTTTCAATTTCATCTGTAACTATCGCAATTTCTTCGACTCCTTCTGCTTCAAGTTGTTTAGACATTTGAGCAACTGTTGGTAATCCATCTAATGCTTGACCTCCTGTCAAAGCAACGGCATCATTATACAAAATCTTAAATGTCATTTTAGTTTTTGCTGCAACGGCATGTCTTATGGAGAGAATACCGGAGTGAATATAAGTCCCATCTCCCATATTTTGAAAAACGTGGTCTGTATTACTAAATACAGATTCACCAACCCAAGTCGCTCCTTCTGATCCCATTTGCGAGAACCCTTCATTATCTCTCTCCATATGTTCAACTAGATAAGCACAACTGATGCCTGTAATTGCCCTACTGCCCTCTGGTATTCTAGTTGATGTATTATGAGGGCACCCAGAGCAAAAATGAGGAACTCTTTTCAAAGAGATATTTGAATTAGTTTCTTCTTTTAAAGACTTTAATTTTTTTGAAAGATTATTTACTTCATCTGGTAAATTGAGATAATTTATTATTTCAGAGATTTTTAAGCCAATTTCTCCTGGATCTAAAGCTCCAGATGAAACAAATAAATCGTTATTATTTTCATCATTTTTTCCCACAACTTTTACATTTAAATTTTTATTAAATAAAATTTCTTTGACTTGTGTTTCAATGATTGATCTCTTTTCTTCTACAACAATGATTTTTTCTAAATTTTCCGCAAAATTTTTAATTATCGTTTCCTCTAATGGCCAAGGCATAGCAATTTTAAGAAATTTAATTCCTACTTGATTAGCAACATATTTGTTTATTCCAATTTTTTCTAAACCTAATTTTGTATCTAAAAATGATTTTCCTGTACTAATTATTCCAACTTTTGGATTTTCTGAGTCAAAAATTATTTTATTTAAATTATTTTTTTTACAAAATTCTTTTACATATTTTATTTTATGATGATGTAACCGATATTCTTTTTCTTGCGCGGTATCCTTGAGTCTTATATTTAAACCTTCAGATGGATAGTTTTCATTTGAAATATCTACAATTTTTAACCTATTTTCATCTAAATCAACTGTTGCTCCTGAACTTACATTATCATGAACACATTTTATTCCAACCCAACATCCACTTTTTCTAGATAATTCAATTCCAATTATTCCATAATCTAATATTTCTTGAACACCACTTGGATTAAAAAAAGGTATCATCGCATCAATCATTGCAAATTCACTTTGATGAGAAGTTGTTGAAGACTCACATATATGATCATCTCCCATTAAAGCAATGACACCACCAAATTTTGAACTACCAGCTAAGTTTACATGTTTTAAAGCATCTCCCGCTCTATCTACGCCTGGCCCTTTACCATACCATATACCAAAAACACCGTCATATTTATCTTTTTTTCTTAGATTAACTTGCTGTGTGCCCCATAAAGAAGTTGCCGCAAGTTCTTCATTTATTCCTGGTTGAAAAAAAATATTGTTTTCATTCAAATATTTTTTGTTTTTTAATATCTGCTGGTCATAACCTCCTAGAGGAGATCCTCTATATCCAGATATATAACACGCAGTATTTAAGTTTTTTTGTTTATCTCTTCTTGCTTGAACAATTGGGACTCGAACAAGTGCTTGGGCACCAGTTAAAAATCTAGTGCCTTTACTTAATTTATATTTGTCTTCAAGTTTAATTTCCACACTAACTAACTTTATTAGGCAAATCTAACTGAACTATAAGGTTTTAAATCCATATTAGTATTTTCATTTGCAATCATACCAGAGACTATTTTTCCAGAAATTGCACCTAAAGTCCATCCTAAATGATGATGACCAAAAGAGTAAAATACATTTTTGTAGTTTTTTGATGGTCCAATTATTGGTAAAAAGTCTGGTAGCGTTGGTCTGAATCCCAACCACTCATCTTTATGTTCGGGTAAACCATCTAACATATCTTTTGCATTTAAAATTAAATTTTTGATCCTAGATTTTGATAAAGCATTTTGTAGACCACCAAATTCGACAGTACCAACTACTCTTAACCCCTGATCCATCGGTGACATTCCAAACCCTCTATTTGAATAAACTACAGGTCTAGATATTAAATGATCAAAATCTTTAAAGTGAACATGGTACCCTCTTTCAGTATCTAGTGGAATATTTTCATGAAGTTTATCAGTAAGTTTTTTTGAAAACGCGCCACATGCAATTACCAATTTATCAAAAACAAATCTCTGAGTTTCTGATCTTAAAACTGGTTTTTCTTCATCAAAATTCAAATCTTGAATATTTAGTTTTAAAAATTTTCCACCTTTATTTACAAAATTTTGAAATAATTTTAATAGTATTTTTTTCGGATTTCTTGCATGTCTTGCATAATCATAAAAAACACCTCCGTGATAAAATGGTTTTAAATTTGGTTCTAAATCATGTATTTCTTTTTTATTTACTATTTGTTGTTTAACACCTAGATCATTCCTAATTTTTATTTCTAACTCTCTACTCTTTAAATTTTTTTCATTCCAAACATATAAAATTCCATTATTTTCAACTAAACCTTCTAAATCTATCTCTTCGAATAGTTCATCATACGCGAGTAAAGATTGATCTAAAATTTGATGCATATTTTTTGCTGTATGCATCATTTTATTGTTAGTGCAATTCGTCAAAAACTTTGTAAACCAAGGAATCATTTTTGGAATATAGTTCCATTTAAGCGCTAACGGTCCTCTTGAGCTTAAAAGCATTGAAGGAACATCACTGACAATATCTGGTCTGTTTAGAGGAACTGATGCATATGGAGAAAAGTGGCCTGCATTTCCATAAGAAGCAGCGTTTCCAGGTTCATCTCTATCGAATAAAATTACTTGATAACCTTTTTTCTGTAAGAAAAGTGCATTGCATACACCTTGAATACCTGCTCCAATTATACCAACTTTTAACATTTTTTCTGACATTAAAAAAATATAGTTTGTAAGATAAATTATAATAGATGCTATTTGATCGCGGGAGCTAACCGTTTACTATATCTTAGCTGCCAATTGGATCTCGGCTGTAAATCTTACAACTCATCACAATGCTTAAACCTAGCATTATTGATAGCATTGAGGATCCACCATATGACATTATAGGAAGTGGCGCACCAACAATTGGTAATAGTCCAAGAACCATCGCTATATTTACAAAAATATATAAAAATAAAGCTGATGCAAAACCAAAACAGTATAGTTTTGCAAAAAATGATCTACTTAAAAAACCAATCCTTATTATTCTGTAAATTAAAAGAGCGTAAAGAAAAATTAATATGATTGAGCCTACAAATCCAAATTCTTCTGAAAAAAGAGTGAAAATAAAGTCAGTGTGTTTTTCAGGTAAGAATTCGAGATAACTTTGTGTACCTTGTAAGAAACCTTTGCCCAAAAATCCACCTGAGCCAATCGCTATTTTAGATTGAATTATTTGATAGCCTGCACCTAAAGGATCTCTTTCTGGATTAAAAAAAGTTAATATCCTTGATTTTTGGTATGGTTTTAAAATTGAAATTACAAATGGTAGCGAAACCAGTAATATTAAACCTGAATATACAAAATATTTTAAATTAAGTCCCGCTAACCATATAATTACCAAGCCACTCCCTGCTATCAAGATTGCAGTTCCTAGATCGGGTTGAGTTATAACTAAATAACAAGGAATTAATAAAAGTATAATTGGTTGTAACAGATATTTATAACTCTGAATATCTGAGCTTTGTATGCGATGATAATATCTTGCAAAACAGACTATTACAGCAATTTTCATTAATTCTGAAGGTTGAAGGTTCATTATAAAAAGATTTATCCATCGCTTGGATCCAGAGGCAGAGATTCCAAAAAACATTACAAATAAGAGTAGTAATATTCCAAGAATATAAAAAATATATGCCTGTCTATACCAAGCTGAAACTCTTATAAATGATAAAATTAAAAACATAGAAAAAAACACCATAAATCTAATTAGATGATTTTTGGTGTAAAAAGAAAAGTTCCCACTCTCAGTAGAATATATTGAAAACACACTTAATGAACCTATTATGGCAACGATTATTATTAAAAAATAGTCCACTGCCTTGAGTTTATCAATAAATGAATAACTGGTAGAATTTAGAGACGTTGAAAGTATCATGCAATATTTTTTAAATCTTTTCTAATTTTTTCTCTTAATTCATGCCTATCTATAATTTTTTTTATTAGTTTATTTGCTAGTGGTGCAGCTGCTTTGCTGCCAGAACCTCCATGCTCTATCAAAACACTAAGGGAATATCTTGGTTTATCAAAAGGTGCAAATGCAATATATAAAGCATGATCTCTACTTTTATATTCTATCTCTTCAAGGTCTAAATCAAGCTCTCTATCTTGATCGGTAATTCTTTTAACTTGAGAAGTTCCAGTTTTTCCAGCAAATTTATATTTATCCTCTTTGTGCCTAGATCTGAATGAGGTTCCAAATTGTTCGTTAGTTGACCCATACATTGCATCCAGAACTAACTTTAAATTATTTGGATTTCTGTAAAGTCTTTCATAGTGTTTAAATTGATGATCTTTCAAAATATTTTGACTTACAGATTTGTTTTTTTCACTTTCAATTTTAGATTTAATCATTTCTAAATCTATTTCTTTATCATAAATTAAATTTGGCTTAATCTTGTAACCCCCATTAGCTAATTGGGCTGTCATCAAACATAATTGAAGTGGAGTAGTCTGAATATAACCTTGTCCTATTCCAGTAATTACAGTTTCGCCAAGATACCAAGACTGTTCTAAAACTTGTTTTTTCCATTTTGTTGAGGGAACAATTCCTTTTTTTTCTTCTAAAAAAAAATCTTCTAAAACTTTTGAACCTAGGCCATATCTTTTTGCAATTAATGAAAGCTTATCAACACCTAAAAGCCTTGCGACCTCATAAAAATAAATGTCACATGACTGTTTAATGGCATTTCTCATACTCATTAATCCATGACCATTTTTTTTCCAACAATGATATCTTTCTCCATACAATTCATATGGATGATCATGGCCTTTACAGTTTACTTTAAACTTTGTATCAATTATTCCATATTCTAGTGCGGCAAGTGCAACTAAAGGTTTTATAGTCGATCCTGGAGAATATAATCCAGCTAATGATTTGTTAATCAAAGGCCTTAACTTATTATTTTTAATTTCATTCCAATCTTTAGTGCTTATTCCATGTGTAAACTTATTTGGATCGTAGGTTGGGGACGATGCCATGGCAATTACTTCACCTGTGTATATGTCCATAACACATATTGAGCCTGCTTGGTTTTTTAATAACTCTTGAGCCAATTGCTGAATTTCTAAGTCTATGGTCGTTCTTAAATTTTCACCTTGAGTTTCTTTGTTATAACTAATTTCACTTATTTTTTTTCCTGATGCATTTACCTCATATCTTTTGGTTCCATGATTTCCTATTAAGTCAGAATCTTTTGAATTTTCAATTCCAATTTTTCCAACTTTTAAACCTGGCACAAAGTTTTCTTCTATTTTTTTTTTATTTTGAATATCTTTGGTTGTTGCATCACCCACATAACCAACAACATGTACTAAATCATTAGAATAAGGATAATGTCTTGAAGTAGATAAAACTGGCTTTGCACCTTCCAATTCATGCAGGTACAAATTTAATTTAGAAAATTCTTTCCACGATAAATTTTCAGAAATTATTAGAGTATCCCATGGCTTAGACTTTTCTCTCTTTTCATATATTTTTTTTATTTCATCCTCTTTAAGGCTTATAATATTTTTAAGTTTAAAAATTGAATTATTAAAATTAGAAACCTCCTCAAGAGATAAATGAACTTGATAAACTCTTTGATTGTCTGCGATAACATTATTAAAATAATCAGTTATTATTCCTCTTTGAGGTGGAGTTTTCCATTCTCTTATTCTATTTTTATCAGATAAAACTTCATATTTTTGCTTTTCAGAAATTTGAAGATTATATAATCTTGAAGTAACAATTCCAAGTAATCCAATCTTTGCTGCAACTAAAACAAAAAGTCTTCTACTTATAATTTTATTTTTATTTAAACTACCTATTTTTTTTATCATTCTCTGTAACTAGCATCATATTATCTATCCAAATAAATATTTTGAAAAATATAGGGTAAATTAAAAATGTAACGAATAAACCCAGTATTAAACTTTCATAGACTATTGGAATTCTAAATATTGTTACTAATATAATGTAATTTACTGATCCTACAATTAAAATTGCTATCAAAAATGATACCCAATCATAAATTAAATTGTACATGACAATTCTATTTCGTATAAAGGCTCCAATCACCGATAATGATAAATAGTCTAGAGAAGAAATTCCAATTGGAAAACTTTGAACTACATCATTTATAATACCTGCAAAGAAAATTAATCCATAACCTAGATGTTCCGGTTTTTTTAAACTCCAGAAGAATACAATTATGTAGCTAAAGTTTATTATAAAATCATAATTTTTATAAATAATATTAATATTTAAATCTAAAATTAAGACAAGGAATAGAATTAAAGTAGGTAGACTTGTAATTGTCTTAGAATAAATTCTGTTAGCAAACAAACTCACTTTTTAAAATAAACCTTAACATATTTAATTTGATCAAAATCAGTGAAAAATCTCACAGATTTTTGACTATTTTTAATAATTATTTTACCTACAGGTATTCCAGAGGAGATAATTCCATCGGTTCCCGAAGTATAAACTATATGGCCCTCTTCAACTTGATTTTTTTCAGGTAAGTATTCTATATCACCAAATATTTTACTTCCATTGCCAGAAACCATTGCGCTTGTCCCATCTGGTTCAATTATTACTGGTATCTTACTATTAAGGTCATTGATTAATAAAACTCTGGAAGTTAGGTAATTAACGCCAACAACTTTACCTACAAAATACGAACCGCTCCTCACAGCTGACCCTAATTTAATATCGTGTTTAAAACCTTTATTAATCACAATTGATCTAAGATATGGGCTCTCCTGATCTAGTAAAATTTTGGTTACATGATAATTATCAGAAAAAAGACTCTTTTCTTCAATCAACTCATTTAGCCTTATATTTTCTTCTTTTAAAAATTGATTTTCAAATTTTAACTCTTGAATATTTAATTTTGTATTTTTAAGTTTTTTATTTTCTTCATATATTTTTAAATAATCATTAAAACCATGATAAGTATTTTTTACTGACGAAAATGGTAATGCTATAAAATATGAAGTTTTAAAAATAACATCTTTTGCAAATATTCTAAATTGATTTACAGGTCCTGTTTTAAAATATTCTAATGATAAAATAATTATGGATACTATGATTAAAGTTAAAAGTGAAAATTTTTGTCTGTTACCTTTATTTAAAAAAATTGATCGTGCAGATATGACAAAATCGTCTCTGCCCATTTCCTTAGACATTTTAATTAATACTCAGATAAGACTGATGAAAAAGTTTCCTCTTGATCTAAAGCTTTACCAGTTCCAATTGCAACACATGACAAAGGATCATCGGCAACATTTACTGGAAGGCCTGTTTCCTTTGCAAACCTCTTGTCTATATTGTTTAAAAGAGAACCGCCGCCTGTCAAAGTTAAACCCATATCAACCAAATCAGCAGATAACTCTGGTGGAGTATTTTCTAAAGCTTTCTTTATTGAAGATACTATATCTTTTAGAATTGGATTTAGAGCTTCTGCAGTGTCTTCTTCAGAAATATTTACCTCTTTAGGAGTTCCAGATCTTAAATCTCTACCCTTAACTGCATATGTGTTATTATTTGTTGGGATAGCTGTACCAATATCTTTTTTAATTTTTTCTGCAGTACTATCACCAATCATTAAGTTGTACTCTTCTCTCATATATTCTTTTAATGCATTATCCATCGCGTCTCCTGCTACTCTTAATGACTCGGAATATACAACGCCACCCAAAGATAAAACTGCAATTTCAGTTGTACCTCCACCAATATCAACGACCATTGATCCTGTTGCTTCTGATATTGGCAATCCAGCTCCAACTGCTGCGGCTATTGGTTCTTCGATTAAATTAACTTTACGAGCTCCAGCTGCAAGAGCACTATCTTGAATTGCCTTTCTTTCAACGGGTGTTGAACCAGTTGGTACGCAAATTAAAATTCTTGGATTGGCCAACGTTTTTTTGTGAACTTTTTTAATGAAGTGTTTAATCATTTCTTCTGTGACAACGAAATCTGCAATTACTCCGTCTCTTAAAGGTCTTATTGCCTGAATGTTTCCTGGAGTTCTTCCAAGCATAGTTTTTGCTTCATCTCCTACAGCTAAAACTGATTTTTTTCCTTTGTTATCAACAACTGCAACTACAGATGGTTCATTAAGAACCACTCCTTTTCCTTTTAACACAACAAGCGTATTTGCTGTGCCAAGATCTATTGCCATATCTTGACTCCATAATTTCTTTAAGTTGCTGAACATTGACATTTTTATATACCTTTCATTTTTTGATTTTCGTAATTTTGATTATCTAAATTTTGCCCTGGTGCTGTTTTATCTCTTTTAATAATCATTTTATTAAGTGAATTTATATAAGCATTTGCAGATGCAACTAAAGTATCAGTATCTGCTGCTTGTCCAACTGTTGTTTTTCCATTTTCTTCTATTTTGACACTCACGGTAGCTTGGGCATCTGTTCCCTCTGTAACAGCATGTACTTGATAAAGTTGTAAATTTACCTCGTGCGGATAAAGTTTTTTTATACATTTGAAAATTGCATCAACTGGCCCATCACCTGTTTCTGATGCTTTTTTGACTTCACCAAAAACATCTAATGTCATTTCTGCTCTTTGAGGTTCACCAGTGCCAGCAAATACTTTTAAAGATTTCAAATTTATAGCACTTACTTTATTGTCTGTTATTAAACTATCATCTATTAAAGCAATTATATCTTCATCATAAACATGTTTTTTTTTATCTGCTAATATTTTAAATTTTGCAAACGCATTATCGACAACATCGTCAGTAAGATCTGGATATCCTAAACTGGTTAACTTATCTTTAAATGCATGTCTTCCGGAATGTTTACCCATAACAAGAGATGTTTGTTTAACACCCACGCTCTCTGGTGTCATGATTTCATAAGTTTGCCTATTTTTTAACATTCCATCCTGATGAATTCCTGCTTCATGAGCAAAAGCATTTTTTCCAACAATAGCTTTATTATATTGAACAGGGAAACCTGTTGCATTTGACACTATCTTGGATGCTTTACTTAAAAGAGTAGTTTCAATTCCAGTTTCAAAAGGCATAAGATCTGGTCTTGTTTTCATAGCCATAACAACTTCCTCAAGAGCTGCATTTCCAGCTCTTTCCCCTAAACCATTTATAGTACATTCAATTTGTCTAGCTCCAGCTTGAACGCCTGCTAACGAATTGGCAACTGCTAAGCCTAAATCATTATGACAATGCGTCGAAAGAATTGCTTTATCTATATTTGGGACTTTATTTAATAAAGTTTGAATAATTTTTGTAAATTCAGATGGTATAGTGTATCCAACTGTATCTGGAATATTAATAGTTTTAGCGCCGCATTTTATTGCAAGTTCAACTGTCTTACACATATAATCCATATCTGTTCTAGTTCCATCTTCACAAGACCATTCCACATCGTCTGTAAAATTTCTTGCATAAGTTACATTTTGCTTGATAGCTTCGTAAACCTCTTCTGGAGATTTATTAAGCTTATGTTTCATGTGTAAAGGACTTGTGGAAATAAATGTATGAATTCTGAATCTTGGCGCATGTTTTAAAGCTTCATAACATCTATCAATATCTTTTTTTGAATGCCTTGCTAAACCTGCAGGAATTGATTTTTTTAATATCTTACTTACTTCAGTCACAGCTTCGAAATCTCCAGGAGATGCAATAGGAAATCCAGCTTCAATAATATCTATTCCAAGTTCATCAAATACTCTGGCTATCTGAATTTTTTCTTCTAAACTCATTGATGCGCCAGGAGACTGCTCTCCATCACGCATTGTAGTATCAAAAATGTATACTCTATTGCTATCTGTCATTTTATTAATTTAAGCAAAAACATCATACATGCTCACGCTCAGATTGCAAAATAAAATGGCTAATTTAGGCCAAATAAAACAATATTTAATCTACTTCTTATCGCTATCTACGAGTTTCTTTTTAGAAATCCATGGCATCATTGCTCTTAGCTCGGCACCAACTTTTTCTACAGAATGGTCAGCTAATTTTGCTCTAGTTGCAAGGAAGTTTTTTTGTCCATTCTTACACTCATCCATCCAATCTTTAGTAAACTTACCTGACTGAATTTCTGCCAAAACTTCTTTCATTCTTTGTTTTGTTTCTTCCTTTTTAATTATTCTTGGACCTGATTGATACTCACCATACTCTGCTGTATTTGAGATTGAATAATTCATATTGGCAATTCCACCTTCGTATATTAAATCCACAATAAGTTTTACTTCATGAACAGTTTCAAAATAAGCCATTTCAGGCTCATATCCTGCTTCTACTAAAGTTTCATATCCATTTTTTATAAGTTCAACTAACCCACCACATAAAACTGTTTGCTCTCCAAATAGATCTGTTTCTACTTCATCCTTGAATGTAGTTTCAATTATTCCAGATCTACCTCCACCAACTGCAGATGCATATGACATAGCAAGATCTCTTGCTTTACCAGATCCATCTTGATGAACTGCAAATAAACATGGAACACCACCACCTTTTTCATATTCACTTCTTACTAAGTGGCCTGGTCCTTTTGGAGCAACCATAAATACATCTAAATCTTTTCTTGCTTTAATGAGATCATAGTGAACATTTAAACCATGAGCAAAAGCTATTGATGTCCCTTCTTTTACTCTCTGTTCTATATGATTTTTATAGATTGAAGCCTGTAGTTCGTCTGGTGTTAAAATCATAACTACATCAGCCCACTCTGCTGCATCAGATAAATTCATTACTTTTAAACCCTTAGACTCAGCTTTTTTAATACTTGATGAACCTTCTCTTAAAGCAACTACAACTTCTTTAACTCCACTATCTTTTAGATTAAGAGCATGTGCATGTCCTTGGCTTCCGTATCCAAAAATAGCTACTTTCTTATCTTTAATTAAATTTACGTTAGTATCTTTTTCATAAAACATTTTCATAATTTCTCTCCTTTAATTTTTAATTTATTTAAATATTTCTGATCCTCTTGTCATAGCAACTGCGCCTGTTCTTGATACACTTACTAAACCAAATTTTTTTAAGTTTTTTGTCATATTGTCTATTTCTCTTCTTAATGCTGTAATTTGAATAACGTTTGATTTGCTTGTTTTGTCCAATAGAACTGGATTAAAATTTTTACAGGCATCTAAAGCTTTACTTAATTTAATATTATTTGCTACGAACTTAAATAATGCCATTTCTTTAAAAATTACGTTTTTATCATCTCTTTTAAAGTCTGCAACTTTATGAACTGGTACTAGTTTTTTTAATTGAAGTTTAATTTGATCAACTACTTGAGGTGTACCAGTTGTTACAATTGTTATTCTTGAAATATTTTGTTTTTGGTCAACTTCAGCCACAGCCAATGACTCAATATTATATCCTCTTCCAGAAAATAATCCCACAACTCTTGCTAAAACTCCTGTCTCATTATCTACCCATACTACTATTATGTGAGTATTAAATTTTTGTTTTTTTCCAGCAACACTATATGCTGATTTTGAATTCGCCATTAAACTAAAGTTCTACCCTTTCCAGTAATTTTTTTTTCTTTTTGGTCCTTAGGTCCTAACAACATTTGATTATGAGGTTTTCCTGATGGTATCATTGGATAACAGTTTTCTTGTTTATCAACTAGACAATCAAATATCACTGGACGATCAGTGTTTAACATTTCAATAATTTTATCATCTAATTCCTCAGGTGTTTTTGCTCTAATACCAACACATCCATATGCTTCAGCCATTTTAACGAAATCTGGCAATGCAGCTGTGTAGCTTTCCGAATAGTTTTTGCCATGCAGTAGTTCCTGCCATTGTCTTACCATTCCCATATACTCATTGTTTAGTATAAAAATTTTTATAGGCAAGCTGTACTGAACAGCTGTAGACATTTCTTGCATTGTCATAAGAATTGAAGCTTCACCTGCAATATCAATTACTAATTTCTTTGGATGTGCTACTTGCACCCCAACAGCTGCCGGCAATCCATATCCCATTGTGCCAAGTCCTCCAGAAGTCATCCATCTATTAGGCTTATTAAATTTATAGTGTTGAGCCGCCCACATCTGATGCTGTCCAACTTCTGTTGTAATATAAGTATCCTTATCTTTAGTTAATTCATACAATCTTTCAATTGCGTATTGAGGTTTAATTGTCTCCTCACTGCCAATATAATCTAACGATCTTTTAGTTCTCCACTTTTGAATTTTTTCCCACCAATTTGATGTTTGATGTTTATTTGATTTAGAAAAATTTTTTTTTGATTTATTTAAAGTTTTTAAAGTTGATGTTAAGACAGATTTTATATCTCCAATAATAGGAAGATCTACTTTTACATTTTTATTTATAGATGATGGGTCAATATCAATATGAACTTTTTTAGAATTTGGTGAAAACTCATCAATTTTACCGGTAATCCTATCATCAAATCTTGCCCCAACGTTTATCATTAAGTCACAACTATACATTGCATTGTTGGCCTCATAAGTACCGTGCATTCCTAACATTCCTAAAAATTGATTATCATCTGCAGGAAAGCAACCAAGCCCCTGTAAAGTTGAAGTTATTGGAAAACCAGTTGTATACACAAGCTCTCTTAAGAGTTCACTTGCTTTTGGTCCTGAATTAATTACCCCACCACCAGTGTAAAAAATTGGCTTTTTTGCTTTGCTTATTAATTTTATTAAATCATCAATATTTTTTTGTGAAAAATTATTGTGTGACTTTCCATTTGATTTTTTCTCTTTGGTATAACTTTTATATTTCGTTTTTTGAAATTGAATATCTTTTGGGATATCAACCAATACAGGTCCAGGTCTTCCTGTGGTTGCTACTTCAAATGCTTTATGCATCACATCTGCTAAATCATTTATATCTTTTACTAGCCAGTTATGTTTTGTACAAGGTCTAGTAATACCTGTTGTATCACATTCTTGAAATGCATCAGTTCCAATTAAATGGGTTGGAACTTGTCCAGAAATACAAACAAGTGGAACAGAGTCCATATAAGCATCTGTTAAAGCGGTAACAGCATTTGTGGCACCAGGACCTGAAGTTACTAACAATACTCCTGGCTTACCAGTTGATCTTGCATACCCTTCTGCAGCGTGTCCTGCTCCTTGTTCATGTCTTACTAAAATATGTTTTATAGAATTAAAATTTTTCAATTCATCATAAATAGGAAGTACTGCTCCTCCAGGATAGCCAAATATATGGTTTACATTTTGATCCTTTAGACATTTAAAAACTATCTCTGCTCCTGAATATAATTTTGGCATTCAGCCAATCTAGCTGAAGTTGTGCTCATTGGTCAAGTTATTGTGAAGATAAATTATAATTTTTTTGTAAATTTTGAGAGAGCGTTTGAATCAAGTTTCTGCCAATCGACCATTTGACCTCTTGACCAAGTTCTTTGTCTTTTAGCGTATTGTCTGGTTTTTATTACAATATTTAGTTTTAAATCCTGCAAAGAAGTTTTTTTATCAATAAAGTCTTTAATCTCCCTTATACCTATGACTTTGAAGATATTGTTATCACTCTTCAAATTTAGCTTTAAAAAATTTTTTACCTCTTTAACAGCTCCATCCTTTATCATTTTATCAACTCTTTTAGAAATTTTTTTCAGCAATTTATCTTTAGGATAATCAATATAAATTTTTACAAATTGATCTTCTTTAAATGATGATTTTGTCTTTTTGTACCAATCAAAAATTGATTTCTTGGTTACAGTTATAACTTCATAGGCTCTAACTGATCTTTGAACATCGGTAGGATCTATCTTATTTTGCACTAATGGATCCTTTGCTAAAAGTTTTGAATAAAATTTTTTCTGACTTAATTGATTTTGCAATAATCTAATTTTATTTCTTGTGGTAATTGGTATTTTTGGAATTCTAACTAACCCATCTGTCAAAGCCTTAAAATAAAGACCAGTACCTCCAACTAAAATCGGGATTTTGTTTTTATTTTTTATAATGTTAATATTTTTCTTAGCTAGTTTTAGCCACTCGCCAGATGAGAATTCATTTTTGACACTTCTAAAACCGTATAAATGATGTTTAATTTTATTTGTATCTGTTTTTCCTGGTCTAGCAGTTAATATTTTTAATTCTTTATATACCTGCATACTATCTGCATTAATAATTTCTCCGTTTAATTTTTTAGCAATTTTTAATGCAACTTTAGATTTACCTGATGCTGTGGGACCTGAGATTAAGATTATTTTGGACTTAAGGTCCATTTGTTATTTTAATTTAACACCAATATATGTTCTTTGATTTTGGTTATTATAGATCGCAATTAGTAAGTTATTTTCATCACTTCTTAATTTCAATTTTACCATATTATCAAGATCACCTATTGTATTAATTTTTTTTCTGTTAGCTTCAACAATAACGTTATTTACTTGTAAATAATTTATGGGGCTATCTTTGTCGATTTTAGTAATAACTGTACCAGTTGTTCCTTTGGGTAAATTTCTAACTTCAATATCTTTTTTATTTAACAATCGAACTTCTATTTTTAGACCTTCAATTCTTTTTACTTTTGGTTTTTCAATTACTGGTTTTTCAGCTTTGAAATCTTCAGATGTTTCTAATCTTCCTAAAATTATTTCTTTTGTGATTTCTCTTTTATTTCTCCAAACTTTAACAGTAACTTTTTTTCCAACATTTGTTTCAGCGACAATTTTTGGTAATTCTTTCATTTCATTTATTGGCTTTCCATCAAACTCTAAAATTATATCACCAGGCTTAATTCCCCCTTTGTCTGATGGGCTGTTATCTGCAACACTAGCAACTAAAGCGCCTCTTGGTTTATCAAGCTTTTCTGCATCTGCTATTCCTTGATCTACCACTTGAATTCTTACACCTAACCATCCTCTTTTTGTTTCTCCAAATTCAATCAATTGATTAATAACTTTTTGAGCACTATTAGATGGGATCGCAAAACCTATTCCGATTGATCCAGATTGGCCAAGTATAGCTGTATTAATTCCAATAACATCTCCGTTCATATTGAATAGTGGGCCTCCTGAATTTCCTTGGTTAATTGAAGCATCAGTTTGAATATAATCTTCGTATCTTGACAATCCTATACTTCTGTTTCTAGCTGAAATTATTCCTGCTGTTACTGTACCTCCAAGACCGAATGGATTTCCTATTGCAATAACCCAATCTCCAATTCTAGATTTATCAGAATTTCCAAATTTTACTGGCTGAAATTTTTCTTCAGCTTCTATTTTTAATACCGCAATATCCATACCTGCATCAGCGCCAATTACTTCAGCTTTGTAATCTTTATCTCCATTAACTCTAACAAATATATCTTGCGCACCCTGAATTACATGGTTGTTGGTTATTACAATTCCTTCTTCACCAATTATAAAGCCTGACCCTAAAGCACTAGTTTGTCTTTGTTGAGGAGAACCAAACATATCTTCAAATGGTGAGCCAGGAGGAAATTCGAATGGCAAAGGGTTTGATTTTGTTGTTACAGTTGTTGTCGTTGAAATATTTACTACTGATGGCATTAGTCCTTCTGCCAAATCTGCAAATGATGATGGAATTTCCTGAGCTTTAGAAATTGTAAAATAATTTATAGAAATTATTATTATTGAAAAAATTTTAATTAAGTTTTTCATATTTTTAAATACCAAATAATTGCAAAACCAATAAGTGCAAATATTAACCCACCTGTTCTTAGCTGTTTGTTAGCAATTGCATCCAGTTTTTTTAACATATTTTTCATTTTTGATGGAAATAAGGCATACAATACACCTTCAATAAATAAGAAAAGACCAAGTGCTATGATCAATTCTCTCATATTAATTAAAAAATCGTTTATTTTTGTTTATTTCCAAAAAATTTAAAAAATTCACTATCTGGAGATAATATCATTGAAGTTTCACCACCAATTAAAGCTTTTTGGTAAGCTTGCATTGCTCTATAAAATCCAAAAAATTCAGCATCTTGCCCATATGCTTCAGCAAAAATTTTATTTTTAAGTCCATCACCCTCACCTTTCATGATCTCAGATTTTTTTTCTGCCTCAGCTAATATAACAGTAACTTCTTTATCTGCTGTGGATGTTATAGTGACTGCCATTTCTGCACCTTTCGCTCTAAATTCTTTAGCTTCTCTTTCCCTCTCAGTTTGCATTCTCCTAAAAATTGCGTCACTGTTTGCTTGAGGCAAATCAGCTCTTTTTATTCTGACATCAACTATCTTTATCCCAAAGTTTTCAGCTTCATTGTTCACACCCTGCTGAATTAATGCCATTTGTTTTGATCTATCCTCTGATAGCAATGTTTGTAGTTTCTGTTGACCTAATACATTTCTTATTCTGGAGTTAATAATTGTTGCCAACCTCGATCTTGCCACTCTTTCGTTTCCAACTGAAATATAAAATTTTAATGGATCAATAATTTGAAACCTTGCGAAAGCATCAACTATCAGACGTTTTTGATCAGATGCAATAACTTCTTCAGGCGGAGTATCTAAATTTAAAACCCTTTTGTCTAAAAATACTACATTCTGAATAAATGGGATTTTGAAATTTAATCCAGGTTTTAAAATAATTCTTTTTGGATCACCAAACTGAAGAACAATAGCTTGGTTTACCTCTTTAACTACAAATATAGAAAAGAATAGAGTTGCCCCTATCAAGATAATTATTGGTAATATAAATTTTCCAGCTTTCATTAATTTGCTCCTGATTTTAATTCTTGTAAAGGTAGGTAAGGCACAACGCCAGATCCTGAGTCTTTGTCTATTATAATTTTATTTATATCAGCAAGAACTTGTTCCATTGTCTCTAGATACATTCTCTCCTGAGTTACTTCTTTTGCTTTAGCGTATTCAGTATAAATTGATAAAAATCTGCTTGCTTCACCTTCTGCTTTTGCAACAACTTCTTTTTTATAAGCTTCTGCTGCTTGTAAAATTTTTGCAGCTTCTCCTCTTGCTCTTGGTATTACATCATTAGCGTAGGCCTCTGCCTCATTTTTTGATCTTTCCATATCGGCTCTTGCAGCTTGTACATCTCTAAAAGCATCAATTACCTGGTCTGGTGGATCAGCTTTTTGAGTTTGAACTTGTGTAATCAGTACACCACTTTCGTATTCATCTAATATTTTTTGTATAATATCCTGAGTATCTCTTTCTATAACGGCTCTTCCTTCTGTAAGAATTGGCTGAATATCTGATCTTGCTATAACCTCTCTCATTGCAGTTTCTGCTGCAGCTTTTACTGTGCCTTCTGGATCTTGAATTTTAAATAGAAAATTACCTGCGTCTTTAATTACCCAAAATACTGAAAAATCTATATTAACTATGTTTTCGTCACCTGTTAACATTAAGCTTTCTTCTGGAACGTCTGCGACTCCACCTCCTTGACCAAAACCACTGTCTCTTTCGGATCTAAAACCGATATCCATTCTATTTACTTTTGTAACTTTCGGAGTTAGCACACTTTCAATCGGGAATGGTAGATGATAATTTAATCCTGGTTGAGTAGTATTTACAAATTTACCAAATCTTAAGACAACGCCCTGTTCATCAGGCAAAACTCTGTATAAGCCACTTAATGCCCAAATTACCACTAATATAATTAATCCATATATAATTGGTTTTGTACCGCCTGTACCACCTCCAGTAAATTTATTTATAGTATCTTGTAATTTTTTAATTGTTTCATCCAAGTTAGGAGGTGTAGGACCTCTTCTAAAACCTCCGCCGTTTCCACTTCCACCACTACCTGGAGGAGTACCCCATGGACTTTGATTTTTGTAAATCGTCATTATGACATTCTATATAGTGTCTTTATAATCAAAAACAAGGTAAGTGTAATTTTATGAATGATAAAAAAGTAGGTCTTAGTGACACAATGAAAGCAAAAACTGAGCCAAAAACCTACAAAAGAAACCCAATTCCAGGCACTAAATTTACAATTGCTGTTTCAAGTGCAAAAGGAGGTGTTGGGAAATCTACTTTTGCCACAAATTTAGCTTTAGCCTTAAAAAAAGTTGGATGCAAAGTAGGAATTTTAGATGCTGATATTTACGGACCCTCTTTACCAAAATTATTTTCAATAAATGAAAAGCCCGAGAGCGATGGTCAAACGTTGAAACCAATTATGAAGTACGATATCCAATGTATGTCCATTGGGTTCCTAACAGAAGAACAAACTCCGATGATATGGAGAGGGCCAATGGTAACAAGTGCTATTAAAACTTTTACTCAAAAAGTTGGCTGGAAAGACTTAGACTTTATTATTGTTGATATGCCTCCGGGTACAGGGGATACACAACTAACTTTTGCACAAGAAATTAAGGTAGATGGAGCAATAATTGTTTCAACTCCTCAAGAAATAGCTCTTCAAGATGTAAAAAGAGGAATTAGAATGTTTGAAAAATTAAAAGTAAATATAATAGGATTAATAGACAATATGAGTCATTTTATCGGGGACGATGGAAAAAAATATGCAATTTTTGGAGAGGACGGTGTTGAAAGAACTGCAAAAGAATTTGAGAAGAAATTTTTAGGACAAATACCAATAAATTCTGATGTTGGAAAGTATGGAGATATGGGAATGCCTATTGTTGAGAAAGACCCAAAACATGAAATTACAAAAATTTATTTAAGATTTGCTGAGGAAATTAAACAATTTTATCTTTAATTTCGAAAGATTCCATAAGTTCATTCCACTCTCTTTTTGAAAGTCCAGATTGCTCTAAATTTATTTCATCACCATTTAATAGTTTTTGAATAATAACTTTTCCTTTAGCAGAAACTTCTGTGCCACCTACTCTATAATCCATAAATGCATCGTATGTAATAGGAACCCATCTCTTTAAGGTATCTAACATTATATCTGCATAAACTCTAATTTCATATTGAGCATGATGATCAGCACGTAATCTTAAAAAATTCATTAAGTTTAAAAGATCAGTTTTCCAATACCACTGAGTATAGGTATTTAAAGTTAGGTTCATTCTAGCTAACTCCCTAGCTAATCCTTTTTTATTTTCATCAATTGTAGATCCATCAAATTTTTGATTAAGCATAGTTTCATAATTGTCGTATGTTCTTTCAGCATCATTTTTTAAAAGTTCTAAAACTTTTTTCGCATCTTCTCCCCTAATCACATCACCACGACCTTGTCTATTTGCAATAGATTGGGCTGCTAAATTTTGTGGATCAGGTAAATAAAATTCTTTATCTAAGATTGAATATCTTGCTGAGTATTCATTGACATTTGCTGTACGATGTCTAATCCATTGTCTAGCAATAAAAATTGGTAACTTTACATGGTATTTAATTTCACACATTTCGAATGGGGTGCTATGCCAATGGCGCATTAAATACTTGATAAGTCCACTATCTGTTGAAACTTGTTTAGTTCCCTTTCCATATGATACTCTTGCAGACTGCACGATTGAACTATCATCTCCCATATAATCAATAACTCTAACAAATCCATGGTCTAGCGCAGGTACAGCTTCATATAATATTTTTTCAAGTTCTGGGGCTGTGACTCTTTTCGTAGGATTTTTTTGTGATTTAAGTTCGTTTATTTCTGCTATTTGTTCTATTGTTAATTTCATTGAAGTATTTTATGAATTAATACATTATATTAATTCATTATCAAATTAAGTAACAAAAAAATTGATAATGTTATTTCAACTTATAAGAGTAAATTATGGATGAACAGATGAAAGTAGACAATCTGATAATAGGAGGTGGGCCAGCTGGATTGACTGCCGCTTATCTTTTATTAAAAGAAAAATCACTTGGAGGGGTAGAAATAATTGAAAGTAATGAAGAATATCTTGGGGGAATCTCGAGAACAGAAAAAAAAAATGAATTTAGATTTGATATAGGTGGGCATAGATTCTTTAGTAAATCATCCAAAATAAATGACCTTTGGGACGAAATTCTCCCTAATGGATTTATTGAGAGAAAAAGAAAATCAAGAATACTGTTTAAACAAAAATTCTTTAATTATCCCATATCTGCCTCTGAGGCATTAATTAAATTAGGTTTTATTGAAAGTGTTTTGTGTGGACTATCATTTATTAAAGCAAAGATATTTCCAGTGAAGAAACCTAAATCTTTTCACGATTGGGTTGCAAATAACTTTGGAGAACGTCTATATTTAAATTTTTTTAAAACTTATACAGAAAAAGTTTGGGGTATGAGCTGTGATGAAATATCTGCAGATTGGGCGGCCCAAAGAATTAAAGGATTAGATTTACTTAAATTAGTTTTAGATTCGTTCAATTTTAAAAAAATGAACAAAACTGAAATAAAAACTTTGATCAAAACATTCAAGTATCCAAAATTTGGCCCAGGTATGATGTGGGAGTCGGCAGGTGAAAAAATTAAAAGTATGAATGGTAAAATAAGTATGGGAATAAATGCCACTAGTTTTTATTACAATTCAGAGAAGAAAACTTGGGAAGTAAATTGCTTAAATAAAAAAAATAATCATCAATTAAAGTATACAGCAAAAAGAATTATCTGTTCAGCAGCTATGAGAGATGTGGTAGAAAATATTTATCCTCCACTCAAGACTAAAAATGAAGCAAAAAAACTTAGCTATAGAGATTTTATTACTGTTGCAGTTATGATGAAAAAAGAACCTGATTTTGATGATAATTGGATTTATATTCATGACAAAAAAATAAATGCTGGCAGAATGCAAAATTATACATCTTGGTCAAATTATATGGCTCCAGAAAAATGTGGCTGCATAGGTTTAGAATATTTCTGTAACAAAAATGATCAATTTTGGAGACATTCCAATGAAGAATTAAAAAAAATTGCATTTGAGGACATAAAAAAACTTGGGATTTTTGATAATGATGACATTTTGGACGCCTTTGTAATAAGACAAGAAAAAGCTTACCCAGTATATGACAAAGATTATAAGGATGTTATATCTAAGTTGTCAAATGAAATTGAGGAAAGTTATAAAAACTTATTTCTTGTAGGAAGGAATGGGATGCACAAATATAATAACCAAGATCATGCAATGATGTCATCTATCTTAACAGTCGAAAATATAAAATATAATACAAAGAAAAATAATATATGGAATATAAATGTTGATGCAGAATATTTAGAAGGTGAAACAAGTGACAAAAATAAAGCTATGGGCAGTGTAAGAGACACACCAAATCAATTATAATCTAATTTTTTAATATTTTTTTTAAAATAATAATCATAAACAAAATATTGATTACAAATCCTGTATAAAGGTATCTTTCCTGTTCTGTTCCAGCCCCTAGTGTGCAAATAGTCAAGAGATAAAAATAAGTCAAACCAATAACAAATAACGCTTTTCTTAATGAATTATTTTTTTTTGTAAAAAGCACAAATTTTAGTAAAATAAAATAAATAAACATACATATGATAAATATTATCAGTTGTTTTGTAAGTTTAATTTCTGAAATCTTATAACTTTGTTTAAAAGTACCATAATATTTATTCCAATTTTTAGGTTCAGCTGACATAAAATCAAAACCAAATTTACCGTGGGATGCTAAAAATGTTTTAAATCTATCTGACACATAATAACTTGGATTATCGAAAATTTTAGATATGGCATGCGCTTGGCACTTTTTTCCAAGAATAAAATAAGCAACGTTGTTATGTTTTGAAGAATTACCAACAATAAGCTCATTAGAAATTTGTTTAATCTCATTTAAATAGATTTTTTCGTAATAAGGAAAATATTTCTCGATGTTGTTATAAGTAATAAACTCTTGATCATTATTAATTTCTGAAGAAACGCAGTTATCTAACCAATCAGGAAAAATTGTTGAAAAATCCACTCCACTTTTTGAAGCGCTCGTAAAAACATCAAACACAACTTTATTTTTAATTGAAGGAATTAATGAAAAGGAGATAATAATAAATATTACAAAAATATTTTTAAAATATTCACGATCAAAAAATCTAAAAAGTACAAAGATTAATAAAATAAATGCTGGTTGAAAAAGTGCCCAAAAATAACTTAAAAGTAATAAATTCACATATGTGAATATTTCAAACTTTTTTTCATTTGATTTAAAAAATTTTATTATGAAATAGGACATTTGCGTAAACAAAAAAGTTATTACTTGATTATAATCGAACAAGTTTTCATAAAAAATAATTGTAGGATTGAGTAATAAAAAAGAGATTATTATTATTTCACCTTTTATGTTTAGATCAAATTCACGACAAATCAAAATTGTGTAATAAATCATAAAAAAAGTGAGTAGACTAAATAAGATATTAAAAGTTAAATAAATAATTGTTAAGTTTCCTGAAAATATTTTAAATGATATTGCGTTTAATAAATTCCAACCTGGAGTTTGTGAATGTAAATAAATTATTGAATTTAAAAAACTATTTTCTAAATTTGGATAATCTAATAATTTATATCCATAGTTAAGATCATTCATGTCAATACCCAAAATGAAGGACAAGAACAATCTTGAAATCACAAAAATAAATATAATATAAATAAAATAACTACTAAAAATTAAATTTTTATTAATTATCATAAACCATTTATTTTTTTATAATAATTTATTGCTGTATCAAGTATTGAGTGAATATTGTTAGTTGGTTTAAATCTTAAAATTTTTTTTATTTTTGAAATATTTGAAACTAAGTAGTCGTTATCTCCTTTTCTTTTTTTTGTGATTTTATATCTTATATTTAATTTTTTTTTTAAAAGTTTGACTATTTCTAAGACAGAATAACCTTTGCCAAATCCTACATTAAATATTTGTGAAGAATTTTTTTTAATTAGATATTTTAATGACAAATAATGAGAATTTGCTAAATCTGAAACATGTATATAATCTCTTACCGCAGAGCCATCTTTAGTTTTATAATTGATCCCAAATACTTTAAGCGTTTTACCTTTGTAAGCCGCATCAATTGCAAGAGGTATTAAATGCGTTTCCTCTTTGTGTCTTTCTCCAATGTCTAGCATACTATCAGCACCAGCTGCATTAAAAAACCTTAAGAATATATATTTTAATTTTTTATTTTTTGAATAATCATTAATTAAACTCTCTACTGTTAATTTTGTAAATCCATAAGGTGAGCTCGGCTTTAAAGCATCTTTTTCATAATTTTTTTTATTTTTACTTTGATAAACTGCAGCACTACTTGAGAATATAATTTTATTCACATTATTTTTTTCCATTACTTTTAATAAAGTAATTGTATCTGAGATATTATTTTCATAAAAATTTATTGGGTTTTGAACTGATTTTTCAGATTCTATTTTTGCCGCTAAGTGAATTACTGCTATTGGTTTATATTTTTTGAAAATTCTATTAAGTTTATTGTAATTTTTTAAATTTGTTTTTTCTAATGGTCCCCACTTCACAAAGGATTTGTAACCGTTAGTAAGATTATCGATAGTTACAGGATTTATATTTCTTTTTTTTAATATCTTGCAAACATGGGACCCAATATACCCCGCCCCACCAGTAACTATGACATTAGTCATTTTTTTTACCTTTATTAAATGAATTTAATTAATATATTAACGTAGTTGGTTTTCCAACTATGACGATAAACGAATTTCGTAATAACCATTACGGACGTGGGGGCAGTACCCACCACCTCCACCATTTTCAACTTATGGGGGTGAATTAGGATCGACGGGTGTCTAAAAGTTGTTCTTTCGTTCGGTATTGTTCCGCCGTGATGGGCTAATTTATAAATGCTAACGAAAGTTACGCACTTGCAGCTTAATTAGTTTACTAATTAAGTTACGGGGTTTGGGGCACCTGGCAACAGAACGCCCCTTTTTATTTATAAATAATATTACTTAATGGTGCGGCCAGAGAGAATCGAACTCTCATGAGCTAAGCTCACACGGCCCTCAACCGTGCCTGTCTACCAATTTCAGCATGGCCGCAAATCATGCGTCAGATTAAATGAATGACAATTCTATTTCAAGTTGATAAGTTTTTTTTATGAATTTTACAGCAGAAGTAAAAAAAGCAACAGATCCTATCTATCAAAAAATTTCCAAAGTAATGCCTGAGATAGAATGGTCCATTCATGCACCTTACATTCATAGAATTAACCAATTAAAAAAAGAAAAGAATGCAATAGTTCTTGCTCATAATTACCAAACTCCTGAAATTTATCATGGCGTATCAGATGTTGCTGCCGACTCATTAGCTCTTGCAATAGAAGCAGCAAAAACTAAAGCAGATATAATTGTGATGGCTGGAGTTCATTTCATGGCTGAAACTTCGAAACTTATGAGTCCAGAAAAAAAAGTTTTACTTCCAGATATGGATGCAGGTTGTTCATTATCGTCATCCGTAACTGGTAAAGACGTAAGACTGTTAAAAGAAAAGTATCCAGGAGTGCCTGTAGTTTCATACGTAAATACTTCTGCAGATGTAAAAGCAGAGACAGATATTTGTTGTACATCAGCAAACGCAGTAAAAATTGTAGAGTCACTTGGAGTTAAAAAAGTTATTTTTTTACCAGATGATTACTTGGCAAAATATGTTGCTTCTCAAACTCATGTCGAAATTATTGCCTGGAAAGGAATTTGTATGGTTCATGACCAGTTTAATGAAAAAGAAATAAATGATATAAGAGAAAAAAACCCAGGAATAAAAATTATAGCTCATCCAGAATGTCCACCTGAGGTTATTAAGGCGAGTGATTTTGCTGGTTCTACTGGAGGTATGATCAATTATGTAAAAAATAATCAACCACAAAAAGTTATGATGGTCACAGAATGTTCAATGAGTGATAATATTCAGGTTGAAAACCCTAATGTTGAATTTATTAGACCCTGTAATCTTTGTCCTCATATGAAAAAAATTACATTACCTAAAATTTTGGATTGCTTAGAAAATGAAACTGGTGAAATAATAATGGACAAAAAAACTATAGAAAAAGCTAGAATTCCTGTCGAAAGAATGGCTGCTATAGGTAGATAAAATCCTAGTGTCAAAAATTCAATTAAGCAAAAACTTTATCAGATCAACTTGTAAACTTGCTCTTAATGAGGACCTGTTTCCTTCAGGAGATATTACAACTAATTTATTAAACAATAATTCAATTTCGAAAGTAAAACTAATGAGCAATCAAAAGGGAATTGTGGGAGGATTAGAATTTGCAAAGCAAACTTATAATTTACTAGATAAAAAAATAAAATTTCATATTAAAAAAAAAGAGGGCTCAAAAATAGAAAAAGGTTCAGTAATTGCTGTAATAGAGGGTAAAATTAAAAATATTTTAATTGGGGAAAGAGTTGCTCTTAATTTTCTCTCCCATATCTCAGGTATTGCAACCAAAACCAATAAATTTGTGAGAAAAGCAGGCAAGAAAACAAAAATTTGTTGCACGAGAAAAACAATTCCTAACTTAAGAGTTATTCAAAAATATGCAGTAAAATTAGGAGGTGGGACTAACCACAGATTTAATCTAAGTGATGAATTTTTAATAAAGGATAATCATCTAGCCTCAACAAAGAAATTTGAAGAGATAGTGATAAAAGCAATTAAGGTTAAAAAAGGAAGAAAAATTACTGTCGAAGTAGATACATTAAAACAATTTAAGAGAATTAATGGACTAAACTTTAATACAGTTTTATTTGATAATATGAGTTCAAAAAATCTAAGAGTGGCTATTAAACAAGCAAAAGGAAAATACGAGACTGAAGCATCTGGAGGAGTAACCTTAAAAACCATAAAAAATTTAGCTGAGACAAAAGTTGATAGAATATCAGTAGGTGAGTTGACACATAGTGTTGAAGCTTTGGATTTAAAATTAGAGATTTAATTTTTTTTTAGTTGAGCTTGAGCCGCTGCTAACCTTGCAACTGGTACTCTATAGGGTGAACAAGAAACATAATCTAGTCCAGTATTTGCACAAAATTCTATACTCTTAGGATCTCCACCATGTTCTCCACAAATCCCAAGTTTAATTTTTTTATTTTGTTTTCTTCCTTTATCAGTTGCCATTTTTATTAAGTCTCCAACTCCATCATCAATTGATACAAAAGGATCAATATCAAAAATTTTGTTCTCAATATAATCGTTAAGAAATTTACCACTATCATCCCTACTAATTCCAAATGTCGTTTGAGTTAAATCATTAGTGCCAAAACTAAAAAATTCAGCATGTTTAGCAATATCTTTTGCCTTTAATGCTGCTCTTGGCAATTCAATCATTGTTCCAACTAAAAAATAAATTTTGATTTTGTTCTCATCTTGAACTTTTTTTGCAATTCTGATGACTAAATCTTTTATGATTTTTATTTCTGCTTCTGTTGAAACTAAAGGAATCATAATTTCAGGCATTGTTGATTGTATTTTTTGTTTTTTACATTCCACTAAAGCTTCAAAAATTGCCTTACACTGCATCTCATAAATTTCGGGGAATGAAATTGCTAATCTACAACCTCTATGGCCTAGCATAGGATTTTGTTCATGAAGTTCTGAAATTCTTACTTCAAGTTCTTTTACAGGAATATTTAGTGAAACTGCAACATCGTTAATTTCATTATCGCTTTTTGGCAAAAATTCATGTAGAGGCGGGTCAAGCAACCTTACTGTTACTGGTAAACCTTTCATTATTTTAAATATTTCAATAAAATCCTTTCTTTGATGTGGCAATAGCTCTTTAAGTGCATTAGAACGATCTTCTATTGTTTTTGATAATATCATTTTTCTTACTGATAAAATTCTTTCTTCGTCAAAAAACATATGTTCAGTTCTACACAAACCAATTCCCTCTGCACCAAATTCTCTAGCCGTTTTACTATCCAAGGGTGTCTCCGAATTAGTTCTAATTTTTAATTTTCTAAAATGATCAGACCAACTCATAATTTTTGAGAAATCGCCTGATATTTCTGGTTTAACTGTTTTTACCTCTCCAATAATTATTCTACCTGTTGAGCCATCAATTGTAATTATTTCTCCCTCTTTAATTATTATATTGTTTGTTTTGAATAATTTATTTTCATAATCAATTTTTATTTCACTAGATCCAGAAACACATGGTCGCCCCATCCCTCTAGCAACAACTGCAGCATGACTTGTCATACCTCCTCTTGCAGTAAGTATTCCTTTTGCTGCATGCATACCATGTATATCCTCTGGTGATGTTTCTACACGAACTAATATTGTACTTTGCATCATACTATTTAGTCTTTCAGCCTCCTCGGAAGTGAAAACAACCTTTCCACTTGCAGCACCTGGTGATGCGGGTAAGCCTGACCCAATTATTTCTAAGTTTGCTTTCTCATCTAAAGTCGGATGTAATAAAGTGTCTAATGAACTTGGTTCTATTCGCAATATTGCATCTTTTTTAGTAATCAATTTTTCTTTGACCATATCTACAGCTATTTTCACAGCGGACTTGGCTGTTCTTTTTCCAGAACGTGTTTGAAGCATCCAAAGTTTTTTATTTTCAACAGTAAACTCAACATCCTGCATATCTTTGTAATGTTTTTCTAATTTAGTTAAAATATTTTTTAATTGCTTGTATGTAGCTGGCATAACCTCTTCCATCGACTTAAGAGTTTCTTTTGACTCAACTCTTGCTTTTTTTGTAATATGTTGTGGTGTTCTAGTTCCAGCAACAACATCCTCTCCTTGTGCATTCAGCAAATATTCTCCATAAATATTTTTTGATCCATCAGATGGATTTCTAGTAAACACTACGCCAGTCGCACAATCATTTCCCATATTTCCAAAAACCATTGATTGCACATTAACTGCTGTGCCCCAATTAGACGGTATTTGATTTAATCTTCTATAGACTTTTGCTCTGTAACTTTCCCAGGATAAAAAAACAGCGCTTATAGCGCCCACCAGTTGTTCTTTAACATTTTGAGGGAATTCTTTTTTTGTTTTTTCTTTTACAATGTTTTTAAAATCTTTTATTAAAGCTTCCCAGTCACTCTCATCTAATTCTGTATCTAGCAAAACTCCTTTTGTTAACTTATAGTTCTCAATAATATCTTCGAAGTGATAACCTTCGATACCCAATACAACATTAGAATACATTTGAATGAAACGCCTATAACTATCATTTGCAAATCTTGAATTTGAAGTTTTTTTCGCAAGTGCTGTTACTGTATTATCATTTAGGCCTAAATTTAAAATTGTATCCATCATGCCTGGCATAGAAACTCTAGCCCCAGATCTTACAGAAACTAGTAGAGGGTTTTTTAAATCTCCAAATTTTTTTCCTGAGTCTTTTTCAATAAATTTTAATTCTTTATTTATTTCATTAAGTATTTTTTTATTTAATTTTTTTTTATTCTTATAGAATAAATCACATACTTCTGTTGATATTGTAAAACCTGGAGGTACAGGAAGACCCATTCTTCCCATCTCGGAGAGGTTTGCACCTTTACCTCCAAGAATATTTTTTGGGAGCTTAATTTTTTTTGTTTTATTTGATTTAAAATTAAATATGAATTTTTTCATACTAGGATTCTATTCTTGAAAAGTTGAAATAGTTATCAAAAGTTTTACACAACATATTTAATAGTTCTAATCTATTTTTTTTAATTATTATATCTTCATCATTAACAATAACATTATCGAAAAAATTGTTTACTTCATTCTTAATGCTGGATAAGACTTTTAGACTTTCTTCATAATTTTCGTCTTTTCCAATACTCAAAAAATATTTTCTTATATCATTTATTTTTTTATATAATTTTTTCTCATAATCATTTTTAAATAAACCTGGATCTGCAAACCCAAGGGTTTCTAATGATATTTTTTCTTCACTATTCAATATATTCGAACATCTTTTGTATACTGCAATAGTTTGAGAGCCAATTTCTTTTTTAACATTTTTATTTAAACATAAAGATTTTTTATAAGCTTTTAATAAATCATCTAATCCAAGCAAAAATGTTGAACTTTCAATTATATCTTGTCTTATTTTTTTTTCCTTTAAATAATTTCTTAATCTTTCAATTATAAATTCACTTAATTCTTTTTGTATTTTTTTTATATCAAATTCATAGCCTTGGTCTCTATATGTGGAGCAGGTATAAACAATTAAATCTTTTAGTTTGATTTTTATTTCGTTTTCAACAATTAGTCTGACAAGACTTATAGCCATTCTTCTTATGGCATATGGATCTTTTGAGCTAGTAGGTTTTAGATTAATTCCAAAAAAACCCACTAGTGAATCTATTTTATCACTTAAAGATAAAGCAATACTGTACATTTTTTTTGGTAATTTACTTTCCATCCCATTGGGCAAATATTGTTCAGACACTGCAAGACAAACTTCTTTATCAAAACCTTGAAACTTAGCAAAATGACCTCCAACAATACCTTGGAGCTCTGGAAACTCTCCAACAAGATCTGACATCAAATCAACTTTACAAATTGATGAGGCTATTTCAATTTTATCTTTACTAATTAAAAAATCATCAGAAATTAATGAAGATAATTTTCTCATACGTTGGATTTTATCAAAATAGGATCCTAAACCCTTAAAGTAATTTATATTTTTTAACCTATCTACTTGTTTAACTAAATTTTGGGTTTTGTTTTTTTCCCAAAAAAACTCCGCATCGCTTAATCTTGCTTCTATCACTCTCTCATTTCCTAATTTAACTAACCCTCTGGTATCTTTTATATCTGAAACTACAAAAAAATTATTTGTAAGATTATTTTTTTTATCAAAAGTTGGTAAATATTTTTGATGACTTTGCATAGTCGTTATCAATATTTCACTTGGTATATTCAAAAATTTATTATCAAAATTGCAAATAATTACTGTAGGCTTTTCGACTATATTTACTATTTCATCGATAAGCTTATTATTCTGTTCGATTTTTAAATTTTGTTTATTAATTATTTCATTAATTTTATTTTGTATAAATTTTTTTCTTAAATCTTGTTCAATTAAAATACCTTTTTGTTTAAAAAATTTTAAATACGAATTAAAATCGTTAAAAATTTTCATACCTTCTTCTAGCGATTTATCTGTAAAAGTTTTGTTTGAGCTATTTATGTGATTAAAATTAAAATTTAAAAGTTTTTTATTGAATGTTGCTAAAATAGATTTAAGAGGTCTACCCCAATATAGATCGTAATTAGACCACTTCATTGATTTATTCCAAGATATCTTTGTTAAAATTTCACTTAAATTTTTTTCTAATAAATCTGAAACTTTTACTTTTTGTGACTCTTTTTTAAAAAAATAGAATTCACCTTTCTCAGTATCTTTTTTAAAGATTTTTTCAGATGTTGTGTTATTTGATCTGATAAATCCCTCCAATGCTTTTTCAGGAGCATTAACATTTGGGCCTCGTATTTCCTCTGAGTTTAGCTTGATTTCATTTGGGATTTTATCAATATATAAAACTAGTCTATTCGGTGTTGAATAAACATTGAAATTTTCGTTAAATTTTATTTGGTTATCAATAAAAAAATTTTTAATATTTCTTTTTAATTCATTCCTTGCATTTATCTGAAGCTTTGCAGGAATTTCCTCACTAAATAATTCTACAAATAATTCTGACATTAACTTTGGCTTTCAATCCAAACTTTCCCAATTGATTTAGTTAATTCTCTTATTCTTGCAATATATTCAGCCCTTTGTGCAACACTAATCACACCTCTTGCATCTAAAATATTAAAGACATGACTACATTTTAAACATTGATCATAAGCTGGAAAAGAAATCTTTTTTTCAACTAATAATTTTGTTTCTTCTTCAAGCATTTCAAATATTTTAAATAAGTTATCAGTATTAGCATATTCGAAATTGTAAGCTGAAAATTCTTTCTCTGATTGATGAAAAACATCTTTGTATGTAATCCCTTCATCATTCCAAATTAAATCGAAAACACTTTTTTTGTTTTGAATAAACATGCACAATCTCTCTAATCCATAAGTAATTTCAACTGAAACAGGTTTGCATTCAACACCAGCCATTTGTTGGAAATAGGTAAATTGTGTTACTTCCATACCATCACACCAAACTTCCCATCCAAGACCTGCTGCTCCTAATGTAGGACTTTCCCAATCATCTTCAACAAATCTTATGTCATGTTCTTCGTGATTAATACCTATTGATGACAAACTATTTAAATATATCTTTTTAATTTCTTTTGGTGAAGGTTTTATTAAAACTTGGAATTGATAGTAATGTTGTAATCTATTGGGGTTATCGCCATATCTTCCATCAGTCGGTCTACGTGATGGTTGAACATATGCAGTTTTCCATGGTTTTGGACCAAGCGATCTAAGCGTGGTTGCGGGATGGAATGTTCCTGCTCCTACTTCTAGATCATAAGGTTGTAATATTACACAACCTTTTTTTGACCAGTACTTTTGTAAGTTAAAGATTGTATCTTGAAAAGATAAAGTTTTTTTTTTTATTTTAGAGACCATACCTTTGCCAGATTGATCTTTCTTCTAATAAACTAATAATTTTATCCACATAATTTTCAGAGGATGATAGCTTTTTTGTCAACCACCCTTTACTTTTTCCAAATTTTTTAATTTCTAAATCATCTCCATACTTCTCTCTTAATATTTGCTCTGCATTTCCTAATCCATCGATTAGTCCTAATTCTTTTGCTTTTTTTCCAGCCCAAAATTCCCCAGAGAAAAGCTCAATACCAGAGTTTTTGTTAAGTTTCTTGTTTCTGCTCTCCTCAACAACATCTATAAAATCTTGATGTATTTCTAATTGGATATTTTTTAAACGATTAATGTCTTCTTCTTTTTCGTCTAAAAAAGGGTCTAGAGTACTTTTATTTTTTCCAGCGGTGTAAACTCTCCTTTCAATCCCAATTTTTTCTATTAAATTTTTAAAACCAAATGATGACGAAATAACTCCAATAGACCCTATGATTGAACTTGAGTTAGCATAAATTTCATCGCCAGCGCACGAAATAAGATATCCTCCAGATGCCGCCACATCTTCAGCAAAAACAATCACTTTTTTTTTGGTTTTTTTAGATTGCTCTTTTATAAGTTTGTAGATCAAATGTGATTGTACCGGAGATCCGCCTGGTGAATTAATTGTGATTGCAACGGCTAAAGCTTTTTTTACTGAGAAAGCTTTTTTTATTATTTCTTCCTCACTTGAAAATTCTATTCCTTGTCTGAATCTTCCAACATTTCCTATAACACCTGATAATCTTAGGTGACTTATTATTTTTTTTTTTTTTAAAAATGAGAACATTAGAATTGTTATAAGTTTTTTTATTATATTATAAACCCTAGTTATAATTAAAGAATAAGGTGCGTCAATTGATAAGTATATTAATAAATTGGATATAATAGTTTTGAATGATGGGAACTGTAATACAGCTAAAAAAACAAATTAACAATTCTTATGCAGATTTAAAAAATTCAGTAGAGGATAAACTGATTCTAGTAGAAGAAAAAATTAATTCTAGACTATCAAGTAAAGTTGACCTGGTACAAAAGATGACCAAGTATCACCTAAAAACTGGCGGGAAAAGGCTAAGAGCGCTCTTGACCCTACAATGTGCTAAAATTTGTGAATATAAAAAAGGGTTAAGAGATGTAAATCTTGCTGCTTGTGTAGAACTAATACATGCGGCTACATTAATGCATGACGATGTAATAGATAGTGCAGACATAAGAAGAGGAAAAAAAACACTAAATACAATCTGGGGAAATCATTCCTCAATTTTGGTTGGCGACTATTTGCTAAGCAAATGTTTTGAGATGATGGTAGAAGATGGAAATTTAGAATTATTAAAACTTTTAGCAACTACATCATCTGAAATTGCACAAGGTGAGGTACTCCAATTACAGCACAATAAAGAAATAGATATCTTGGAGGAAACATATCTTAATATTATATCATCAAAAACTGCGTCTTTATTTGCAGCAGCAACTAAAGTTGGCGCGATTGTTGCTGAAAAAGATTTAAAATATAAAAATGCTTTAGAATTTTATGGAAAAAACCTAGGTCTTACATTTCAGATAGCTGATGACACATTAGACTATAATTCTGAATTAAAATTATTTGGAAAACATATTGGCAATGATTTTTACGAAGGAAAAGTAACTTTACCTATAATTTTGCTTTATCAAAAAGTTGATAAGTTAGAAAAAGAAAAATTAAAATCTTATTTTGAAAAAGACATTCGTGAAAAGCAAGATTTAGAACATGTCTTAGATTTAATAAAAAAAAATAATATTATTAATGAGTGTTATAAAAAAGCAGAACATTATATTAATTTAGCTTCTAATTCTTTGAGTGTATTTGACGAGTCTGATGAAAAAAATATATTAAAAAGCTTAACTTCTTTTAGTATTGAAAGAAATTTTTAAGGACTTAACAATACTTTTTTCCAATTTTTATTTTTTATAGTATATTTTAATCTTTCATGAATTCGATTCTGTCCATCTAACCAAAATTCAATTTCTTTAGGTTTAATTCTCCAACCAGACCAATGTTCAGGACGAGGTATTTTATTTTTGTTTGGAAATTTTTGTTTAAATTCTTCAATGGACTTATATAAATCTTTTCTTTCTTTTAAAACAGAGCTCTGCTTTGAGGCCCAAGCGCCAATTCTACTTCCGTAGGCTCTTGAATTATAATAAGCATCGGCCTCTTTTTTTGATACTTTTGAGGCAATACCAATTATTCTAATTTGCCTTTGCAGACTTTTCCAATGGAAGCACATAGAAATTTTTGAGGTATTTTTGATAGCTTTACTTTTATCACTATTTAAGTTTGTATAGAAAACAAACCCATTTTTATCAAAATCTTTAAGAAGCACCATTCTAACTGTTGGAAATCCATTTTTATTTACAGTCCCAACCGCAAACGCGTTTGGATCATTAATTTCGGTTTTTTTTGCTTTATTGAACCATTCCTCAAAAAGTTTTATTGGATTATTATGATCTTTAAAGCAAAGATTTAGTCCAAGTGAGTTTTTTTCGTTCATAAATTTAAAAAAATAATTTATACATTAAAATAATGTCATTTAATACTTTTGGAAAGTTATTTAGATTTACTACTTGGGGAGAATCACATGGTCCAGCCATAGGTTGCGTTGTTGATGGCTGCCCTCCAAATATTCCTATAAAAGAGAGTGATATACAAAAAGAACTTAATAAAAGAAAACCAGGACAATCTAAGTTCACAACCCAAAGAAAAGAAGACGATAAAATTAATATTTTATCTGGTGTTTTTGAGGGCAGAACGACTGGAACTCCAATTTCTCTTATAATCAATAATAAAGATATGAGATCTAGAGATTATGAGACAATAAAGAACAAATTTAGACCAGGGCATGCAGATTATACTTATTTTAAAAAATACGGAATCCGAGATTACAGAGGTGGTGGAAGACAATCTGCTCGTGAGACTGCAGCAAGAGTTGCAGCAGGAGCTATTGCAAAAGTTGTTTTAAAAAATAAAATTGGTAAAAAATACCAAGCTGTTGGTGCTGTAACGCAATTAGGAATATTAGGATGTGATTTAAAGAAATGGAAAGACAAAACAATTTCTAGTAATCCTTTTTTTTGTCCTGACAAAACTGTTCTTAAGCTTTGGGAAAAATATTTACTTGGGATTAGAAAAGCTGGATCATCTTGTGGAGCAATTATTGAGGTTAGAGCAAGAGGAGTCCCTTTGGGGCTTGGAGCACCAATATATTCAAAATTAGATATGGATCTTGCAGCAGCAATGATGAGCATTAATGCTGTGAAAGGAGTAAATATTGGATCAGGAATGAACTCAGCAATGTCAACTGGTGAAGAAAACTCTGATGAAATATTGAGAAGAAAAGGTAAGACTAGTTTCAAATCAAATAATGCTGGAGGAATTCTGGGAGGAATATCTACTGGACAAGAGATAAATGTTTCATTTGCAGTAAAACCAACATCCTCCATTTTGGCATCTAGGAAAACAATTGATAGGTTTGGGAAGAATACCCTAATATCCGTTAAAGGAAGGCATGACCCTTGTGTTGGAATTAGAGCAGTTCCAATAGGAGAGGCTATGATGCACTGTGTAATTCTTGATCACTATTTAATGAATACGGCTCAGAATAAAATCTAATTAGATTTTTTAATTAAAACTTTTGAATTTAACGTATCTAAAATTTTATTTTCTATACCGATTGAGTCAAGATTTGCAAACTTATACATTAACTCTGGTTTATCATGATCAATAAACCTATCAGGTAATATCATTGATCTAAATTTAAGATTGCTATCTAATAAATTTTTTTCACTTAAATACTGACTTACATGAGATCCGAATCCTCCAATTGAACCCTCTTCTATTGTGATCAAAACCTCATGTTCTGTAGCAATTTGCCATATTAAATTTTCATCTAAAGGTTTTGCAAATCTTGCATCAATAATAGAAATATCAATTCCTTTTTTTATCAAATTCTCAGAAGCCAAAATACACTCATGTAATCTTCCTCCAAAATTTAAGATTGCAACTTTTTTTCCTTCTTTAATTATTTTTGCTTTACCCAATTCAATTTTCTCAGTTATTTCAGGTAATTGGACTCCCACACCATTTCCCCTTGGATATCTAAAAGCTGATGGTCTATCGTTTATATCCATTGATGTATTGATCATTCTTACTAGCTCGGCTTCATCGCTTGCTGCCATTACCACAAAATTTGGTAATGTTGAAAGGTATGTTATATCAAAAGATCCAGCATGAGTTGGGCCATCAGCTCCAACTAACCCTGCTCTATCTATAGCAAATCTAACGGGCAAAGATTGTATAGCAACATCGTGAACGACCTGATCGTAAGCTCTTTGAAGAAAAGTTGAATATATTGCAGCATAAGGTTTATACCCTTCAGTAGCCATGCCTGCAGCAAAAGTAACCGCATGTTGCTCTGCTATTCCAACATCAAACATTCTATCTGGAAATTTTTTTCCAAACAGATCCAATCCTGTTCCTGATGGCATCGCAGCAGTTATACCAACGACTTTACTATCTTTTTCTGCATGTTTGATTAATGAATTGGCAAAAACTTTTGTATACGAAGGGGTATTAGATTTAGATTTTACTTGTTCTCCTGTCTTTATATTGAATTTTGATACTCCATGAAACTTATCTTCTGATTTTTCAGCAAACGAATAACCTTTTCCTTTTTTAGTTTTAACATGTATTAAAATTGGTCCATCATAATTAATATCTTTTGCATTATTAAATACTGAAACCATTGAGTCAATATCGTGTCCATCTATTGGTCCAATATAGTAAAACCCCATAGAATTAAATAATGTTCCACCAGTAACTGCGGATCTTAAAAAATCTTCGGCTTTTCCGGCTTTATTTTTAAATCTTTTTGAAAAAGCGGATATGATTAATTTTAAGGTCTCTCTAAGACTAAAGTAAATTTTACCAGATAAAATTTTTGCAAGATATTTTCTCATTGCACCAACAGGTTTGGCTATAGACATATCGTTGTCATTTAAAACAACAATCATCTTTGTTTTACTTTCACCTGCGTTATTCATCGCCTCATAAGCCATACCAGCGCTTATCGCTCCATCGCCTATAACTGCAATTACATTACCTGATTTATTTGATAATTTATTAGCTACTGCTATTCCTAATGATGAAGAAATAGAAGTTGAACTATGAGCAGCACCAAATGGATCATACTCACTTTCTGATCTTTTTGTAAAACCTGACAATCCCTCCCCTTTTCTAAGAGTTCTTATTTGATTTTTTCTACCAGTTAATATTTTATGTGGATAAGTTTGGTGCCCCACATCCCAAATTAATTTGTCATGAGGAGTATTAAAAATATAATGCAAAACAACAGTCAATTCAACAACTCCTAGACCTGCACCTAAATGTCCTCCTGTTTCAGAAACAACATCAATTAATTCTTTTCGAACCTCGTCTGCCAAAATTTTAATCTCCGATTGAGATAATTTTCTAACATCATCTGGGAAATTAATATTATTTAGAAATTTATAATTATTGCTCACTTTGTTCTATTTAAAATATAATTTATTGTTTCTCTAAAATCGTCACCTTTTTTTCCAAAAATTTTTAAACTTTTGAATATTTTTAATTTTAAGTTATCTGCGTATTTAACAGTATTATTAGTACCTAGTAAACTTATTAAAGTAGCTTTTCCCTTTTTCAAATCTTTTTTGGTTTTTTTTCCTACACTAGATGTTTTGCCTCTTAGGTCTATCAAGTCATCAGCAATTTGAAATAATAAGCCAATTTCATTACCTATTTTGTTGAACTTATTTAGATATTTTGTTTTACCAGAAATGATAACAGGAGCAACACAGCAAAAACTGAAAAGCTTTCCCGTCTTTTTAATTTGCATTTCTATAATTTGTTTTTTATTTTTTTTTATTTTTTCATAACTCAAGTCTAAAAACTGACCTCCAGCAATTCCCGTATGTCCCGAACTTTCAGAGAGAAGGTTTATTAATTTAATTTTTTTTTGTTCATTTAAATTTAATCCTGTCTGGCTAAGAATTTGAAAGGCAATAGTTAGAAGGGAATTTCCAGCAAGAATTGCTGTCGACTCACTAAATTTCTTATGTGTTGTTAATTTTCCTCTCCTTAAGTTATCATTGTCCATACATGGTAAATCATCATGAATAAGCGAGTAAGCATGTATACATTCAACTGCTGCCGCAACATGCAAAATTTTTTTTTCATCTATTTTGAATATAGATCCGATATCAAAGAGTATTTTTGATCTTACTTTTTTTCCTCCAGGAAGAAGTCCATAAAGCATTGGTTTTACGAGCTCAGTTTTTTTTTGTTTAGAAAAATATTTATAAAGATAGTCGTTAGTTCTATTAACTATTTTATTTAATTTTTTTTGCATTTTTATTTGATTTTATATCTTTAATTTTGAAATTTGTTTTATCTGATATTTCTTTTAAATTTTTTTGGAATTTTTTTTCTATTAATTTATTAATTTTTAATAAATTTGCATAATCTTCAGATGTATTTTCTATGTTATTTTCATTTTCTAAATTTCTAATAATTTTGTCAGCTAAATCAGTAAGCTCGTTTAAAGATTTTAATGCAATATCATCTGGCAAATTTTTTTCATTCATATATTAGTTGGTAATATTATATGAAAAAGAATGATTCAAATATTAAAAAAGCTATAAAATACTTAAATAATAATGATTGTATAGCAATCCCTACTGAGACAGTCTATGGATTAGCCGGAAATGCATACTCAGATAAAGCGGTTTCTAGAATTTATAAATTAAAAAAAAGGCCAAAGAATAATCCTTTGATTGTTCACTATTATAGTCTAAATGACTTAAAAAAAGATTGCAAAATTGAGAATACTTTCGATAAACTTTTTAAAAAATTTTGTCCAGGACCTATATCATTTGTTTTAAGATTAAAAAAGACGAGTAAAATTTCAAAAATTATTACAAATAATTCAAATTCAATAGCTGTAAGATTCCCAAGTCACCCTTTAACTAGAAAACTATTAAATAAAATTAATTATCCACTTGCGGCGCCTAGTGCTAATATTTCAACAAGTATAAGTCCAGTTTCAAAACAGGATGTGGTTGATGAATTTGGTCCTAAATTAAAATTTATCTTAGATGGCGGTTCCTCAAAAGTAGGTATAGAATCAACTATAATAAACCTTATTGGAAAACCTCATATTTTAAGATTAGGGGGAATAAACAGTAAATTGATCTATAAATTAATTAATTCATTAGAAAATAAGAGTAAAAAAATAATTAAAATAAAAGTTCCTGGAACTAGTAAATTACATTATTCACCTGGAATACCTGTGAGACTAAATGCCAAAAAAAATTTTTTAAATGAAGCATTTATTTTGATAAAAAAAAGGAGAAATTTAAATAAAAATTATTTTTATTTGAGTAAGACAAATAATTTAAAAGAAGCTGCAAAAAATTTGTACAAAATATTCAGAGTGATAAAAAAAAAAGGATACAAAAAAATTGCTATTGAAAAAATACCAAATATTAATATTGGTGAAGCAATAAACGATAGAATTTTGAGAGCATCAAAAAAATGAATAATTTGATTGAAGTTAAGCATATAAAAAAAAACTATGGAAAAAAAGAAGCTGTGAAAGGTATATCATTTAGTGTCGAAGAAAATGAGATTTTAGGTTTGCTTGGACCCAATGGATCGGGAAAAACAACAACAATCGGAATGTTACTAGGTTTACTCAAACCTACAAGTGGAAAAATATTTATCAATAATCTTAAACTTGAAGAAAATAGAATTGAAATTCTTGAAATGATTAATTTTATATCACCTTATATTGAATTACCAAAAAAACTTACAGTGAGGCAAAACTTATGTGTTTATGCTAAGCTATATAAAGTTAAAGACATTAAAGATCGAATAGAATACTTGTCAGAAAAATTAAGAATTGGTGAATTGCTAGACAGTGTTACTGGGGAACTTTCATCTGGCCAGAAAAATAGGGTAAGTCTGGCAAAAGCATTAATTAATGAACCGAGGGTGCTTCTGCTTGATGAGCCAACAGCATCTTTAGACCCAGAAGTTGGTGATTTTGTTAGAACTTTTTTAGAAGAATATAAGAAAGAAAAAAAAATTTCGATCCTTTTAGCTTCTCATAATATGAATGAAGTCACACGTTTATGTAAATCTGTACTAATGATGAAAGATGGAGAAATTATTGACCAAGGAAAACCTGAAGATTTAATTACAAAGCATGGAAGAGCAAATTTAGAAGAAGTTTTTTTAAAATTATCTAGAGGTAAAAGTGAGTTTAACTAGAATTTATGGTTTATTTTTAAGGCATTTTTATCTAATCACTAGATCATTTCCTAGGATATTAGATTTAGTGTATTGGCCAACCATTCAAATTACACTATGGGGATTTATCTCTAATTTTTTTGCTACACATACAACTTATTACAATAATGCTGTTGGTGTAATTCTTACTTGTGCAATACTTTATGATTTTTTGTTTAGAACAAGTATTGGTTTCAATATGCTTTTTTTAGAAGAAATTTGGAGTAGAAATTTCACTAATCTTTTCATAGCTCCAATAAGAATTGGTGAGATTTTAACTTCGCTTGTTATAACTGCATTAATTAGATCTCTTATAGGTCTAGTACCAGCAATTTTACTTACTTCACCGTTGTTTGGAATTTCAATTTTAGATTTAGGAATATTTTTGTTTTTTCTTTTTTTAAGCCTTTATATTTTTGGAATTACACTTGGTATTTTGGTTTCTGCAGGTTTGCTTAGATTTGGTCCGTCATTTGAAAATATAGCATGGTCAACAATGTTTTTACTCGCACCCTTTGGATGTATTTATTATCCAATAGAAACTCTTCCAGAAATATTTCAAAAAATAGCTTATGTTCTACCATTAGTATATATATTCGAAGAGGCTAGAAATATTTTGATTAATCAAACAGTCAGTATTGAAAATGTTTACTATGCTTTTATATGGAACGCTTTATATTTCTCTATTTCAATAATTTTATTTTATTATTCCTTCAATGCTGCAAAAAATAAAGGGACTTTGATTAATATGGGCGAATAATGGTGCGCCCGCAAGGAGTCGAACCCTGAACCTCCAGAGCCGAAATCTGGCGCTCTATCCAGTTGAGCTACGGACGCAATTAAGATTCTAAAATCTAATTTGATTTTAAAACTTAAACAGTTAAATATAATTATAACTCAATATGTTAAAAAAAAATATAAATATTAAAAATCATAAATTAGCTTGGTTCTTAATTTTTTTTTTTATTACCATTTTATGTTTTTTTTTAAGATTTTTTTTGCTTGAAGATAAAAACTCTTGGCACGATGAATGGCATTCTATTTATGTTTCAGATCCTAATATTGATAATTCTGAGACTTTAAAAAGATTTTGGGGAGATAAAGGAGATCATTTTTTGACTGAATTTTATCCACCATTATATTTATTTTTGCTGAAATTTTTTTTTAAAATTTTTGGATATGTAGACGACTATGGTAGATTTTTTTCACTTATTTTTGGAGTTTTAGTAGTTCCATGTTCTATGTATTTAGCTAAATTCTTTACAAATAGTAAAAAAAATATTTTTTTAATCGGCATTTTTTTGTCAACAAATTTGTTTCTTATATGGCAGTCTCTAGAAATAAGAGCTCATCTACTTGTGGTATTTATAAACCTTATTAATATTATTTTATTTTTAGAAATGATAAAATCAAAAACTCTTATCAAATCTTCTGTATATTTTTTAGTTTCTCTATTTAATATCAGTCTTTGGCCAATATCAGGTCTAATTTTTGTTGGGAAAAGTTTTTATTTACTTAAAGAGGTGCTTGAAAAGAAACAAAATTACTCAATTTTTGTTCTATTTTTTTTGATACTTGTTGCATATATTTTTTTAAACTTTGATTATCTGAAATTTAACTTAGCAAGAGACTTTCATTATACTTCTTTTAGTAAAACTTTTTTTTATAATTTTCATTTTAGAAGTTTTTTTGGTTCAATTTTTGTTGGTGGTATTTTTTTATTATCTTTTGCGTATCTGGTAATTAAGAACTATAAAATAATAATTTTTCAAAACCTAAAGGAAGATATTTTATTTTATATAATTAGTTCAACATATTTATTAACTATAATTTACTCATTAATTAGAGCTCCAATAATGTCACCAAAATATGTTATATTTGTTATACCTTTAATTCTTATATGGACTGTTTTAAAAGTTTCAAAATTAAAAAATTCAAATTTTTTTTTGATAATTCTTTTTTCAGTTTCATGCTTAAACTTATACAACATAAATGATTTTCCAATAAAGAGACCTGAAACAAAAGTTGCTCTAAAAAAAATTGTTGATTCAAATGATAGCAAATATATTTTTACAAAAGAAAATGATGTTTTCAAAAATTATCTTAAAACAAAAAAAATTTATCAGCAAAATAATTTAGAATTAATTAAATATGAGGAATTGAGTATGATAAAAACTTTCTGGTACTTTTGTTTAAATAATCCAAGATTTGCATATGGCGATGCAAAACTTAAAACACACCAAAAATGCAAATTATTTGATAATAAAAGTAATTTTTTATTATTATCTGAATTTAAGTTTCCAGATATCATAATTAAAAAATATATATTTACTGACTAATAGTTTTTTTTAAGAGAGATAATAATAGTTTAAATAAAATTGGTAATTTCATTTTACTTTGATTCTGTTTTCTTTTTTTAAAAAGAATTTCATACTCTAAAACTTTAAAATTTTCTTTTTTTTGATAGAGAATATCGAATAAAAATTTAAAACCTTTTCCATACATTTTTTTTTTGAATTTAAAATAAATTTTTTTTTTAAATATAAAAAACCCACTCATTGGATCTGAAACTTTTTTAATTAAAATTAAGTTTATTATAAATATCAATATTATTGAGCTTAAAAATCTGAAAAACGATAAACCACTTCGTTTATTAAAATTTCTTACGCAAACAAGAAAATCAGGTGCCTTCTCTTCATATAAATTCATAATTATTGGTAAATATTTTGGGTCATGTTGAAGGTCTCCATCCATAACTATAATATTTTCAAATTTTGATTTTGTAATCCCTAATGAGATCGAAGAACTTAGATCTTTAAATTTTTCTTTTCTAATATAATACCTATAGTTTTTGTATTTATTTTGTAATCTCTTTAGTAGCTGATCACTACTATCAGATGAATTATCATCAATAAATATTATTTCAAATTTTTTCCTGTTACAAAAAAAAAATATTTTTTCAGATAATATCTGAATATTTTTTTTCTCATTAAGCACAGGTATAATTATCGAAAATGATTTATTATTCATTTTACTTTATTCATGTTATAAGTTGACTTAAAGTATTAAACAAATATTTCATGAAAAAAATTTACTTATTTTTTTTTTTAATTTCACTGTATTTCGCTAGCTTAGTTATATTTGGATCATTAGTAAGGCATGCTGCTTTTAAAGGGCCTTTTTCTGACAATATTATTATTAAATTATCAGACAGTATGTCTAAAATTCCATCAAATCTAAAAACATATATATTTGGAGGAGATTTGGCTATTCAAAAAAAAGATAGACTAAATATTTCTTTAAAAAAAAAAGGTTTAAAAATATTTATAAATGAGAATTTAGAAGAATATATTCTAGTTTCAAAATATTTTCTTGATGAAAATTCTTTTAAACTTCAATTAATAGATGTTTTAAATAATTCTATTATATATACATGGCCGCAAAAAAGATTCACAAGTACACTTTCAGAATCTAGTGGTCCTGGCCGATATACATTCGAACATTCTATGCTATTAGATGGAGGTGACATACTCACAACAACAGGTGGGGAACCCATTATGAAAATTGATATTTGTGGAAATAAAATTTGGGAAAATGATATGAATACACACCATAGTATTGAGATAGATAAAGATAAAAATATTTGGGCACCTATATATTTAAACGAAAAAAAAAAATTACACGGACAAACTTTACAGTATCATGACGGAATTGGAAAAATTGATATAAACACTGGTACAACTCTATTTCAAAAATCATTATATGATATACTAATAGAAAATAATTTATTTGATTTAATGGGAAATTCATATATGGGTGAAGATCCTTTGCACCTTAACGATATAGAGCCCGTACTGGAAGATGGAAATTTTTGGAAAGAAGATGATCTGTTTCTTTCTTTAAGAAATATTTCACTTGTACTACTTTATAGACCATCAACAAATAAGATAATTTGGTACAAATTTGGACCATGGAGACATCAACATGATGTTGACATTATTGATAAAAATAAAATAGCAATTTTTAATAATAATACTCAGCTGGGTATAAAATCTGTTAATCGAAACTCTGAAATCTTAGTGTATGATTTCGATAATTCAAGAGTGGGAAATATTTTTGATAAACTTTTTGTTAAACATAAAATAAAAACTTATTACGAGGGTCTATTTGAAAAAATTGATGATAAATCTATATATGTTGAAGAACAAGAAAATGGAAGGATAATTAAGGGCAATATGGACGGCAATATAATATGGGAATATATATGGGATGCTCAAATAAAATGGTCTAGATTTTATAACAACAACAATTTTAAAAAAGTCGGTAATTTATCAGAAACAGTAAAAAATATAAAAAACAATAAATGCAGTTAAATTTTTTTCTATTTTTAATCGAGATAATTGTTTTATTTATTCCATTAAATATTGCTAATGCCTATGTTGGACCAGCTTTAGGATTAGGAGCCTTGGCAATAACAGTCCTATTTATTCTTGCACTATTAGTAATTATATTTTCAATAGTTTACTATCCAATTAAATTTATAAAAAGAAAATTAAAAAAAAAAAAAATTGATGAAAAGTAGTTTTTCTAAATTAGAAAAAATCTTTTTAGGGATAGTATTTAAAATAGGTTTTTTAAATAGAGTGCTTTTTGATATAGAGAAAGTTTTTATAAAAAAAAAGTTATTAATTAATAAATCTATTTTTATTTGTGGTTTACCTAGATCCGGAACAAGCATTCTTCTAAATACTCTATATTCAAGTGATAAATTTGCGTGTAGCACCTATAGAAATATGCCTTTTATTTTATCACCTAATATATGGTCTTTTTTTTCTAAATTTATAAAAAAATCAAATTATTTCGAAAGAGCTCATAAAGATGGTTTAAAAATTAATATTGATAGTCCAGAAGCATTTGAGGAAGTTTTTTGGAAAATAATGATGAAAGATGAATACATAAAAGAAGACAAATTAAATGAGCATAATTTAAATGATGATATAATTGAGGAATTTGATGCTTTTAAAGAATTGCTATGTCAAAGTAAAAGAAAAAATAATTATATCTCAAAGAATAATAGTAATATTTTGAGAATTGGTGACTTAAGCAAACATTATCAGGATGCTAAGTTTATTATCATGTATAGAGATCCTTTAAATCAAAGTAATTCACTGAGGAAGCAATATATAAATTTCAAAAAAATTCATAAAGAAGATAGTTTCTTTATAGAATACATGTCCTTTCTAGGACATTTTGAATTTGGTATGAATTATAAGAAATATAGTTTTGAGAGTGAAAAAAAGTTTCACATAGAAGATCTAGGGTTTTGGTTAGAGAAATGGTGCCAAGTTTATGAATATTTATTTAGTAAAAATGAAAAAAACATAACTTTTTTAAGTTATGAAAATTTTTGTAAAAATCCAAGAAACTCTCTAGAAAAAATTATAAAAGATAGAAATATCATATCAAATATTGATTTTAAAAATATACAGAACAATAATTTAAACATTAAATTTGAAGGAAGAATAAAAGATAAAGCATATCTTATATACGAAAAACTAAACAAATTAGAAAAATCTAGTGCCTGACCTAAACTCAAATATATTTATAGTTGATAAGAACAGTGATGGATTAAGAATAGATAAATTTATAAATAAAAAGAATAAAGACCTTAGCAGAACGAGAATAAAAAATTTGATTCTTAAGAAAAAAATGAAATTAAATAATAAAATAATAATTGAACCATCAAAAAAGGTTTTTTACGGGGATTCTATTTTGTTTCAGATACCAGAGCCTGAAAAAACTCTATTAGAACCCTATGATTATAAACTCAATATAGTTTTTGAAGATGAAGATTTATTAATCATTGATAAATCTGCTGGTATTTCTATTCACCCAGGAGCTGGAAATTATACAAAAACAATTGTTAATGCACTTATTAATTTTAATAAAAGTAATTTATCAGATTTGGGAGATGAAATGAGACCGGGAATTGTTCATCGTATTGATAAAGATACTTCAGGACTAATAGTCGTTGCAAAAAATAATAAAGCTCATGAAAAATTGTCGAACCAATTTTCAGATCATACCATATCAAGAGTTTATAAAGCCCTGGTATGGGGAAAATTACGACCTTCTAAGGGTAAAATAGAAACTTTAATAACTAGAAGCTCGCGAAATAGACAAATGATGGAGGCAAGTTTTGTTAAAGGAAAAAAATCAATTACAAATTATAAAACAATTGAGATATTTGAAAATGATAAAATACCAACATTCAGCCTAGTAGAATGTAGACTCGAAACTGGAAGAACTCACCAAATTAGAGTACATTTAAGTCACAAAGGTAATAATATTCTTGGTGATAAAAAATATAAAAAGAAATTTAAAAAAATTAATAAAATTGATCCTATTTTAGAAGACGCTATTTTGAAATTAGATAGACAATTCTTACATGCAGAGTCTCTTGGCTTTACACATCCTAGAACCTCAAAAAAAATTGAGTTTTTCTCTAAATTGCCTAAAGAATTAAATAATATCTTAAAAAAGCTAAGAATTACTCACAAATAAACATATTGTAAAAAATTATTTCTTTATTAAATAAATAGCTCTTATGAATAATTCAAAATATAATTTGTCGACATTGGCAAATGAAGGTGGTCTTACAGCTTATCTTGCTCAAATAAAAAAATTTCCAATGCTAGCGGCAGAAGAAGAGTATATGTTAGCAAAAAATTGGCAATCAACTGGTAACGTTAAATCTGCAGAAAAACTAGTTACTAGCCACTTAAGATTAGTTGCAAAAATTGCTATGGGCTACAAAGGTTATGGTCTACCTTTAAATGAGATGATTTCTGAAGGTAACGTAGGATTGATGCAAGCTGTAAAAAAATTTGAGCCTGAAAAAGGCTTTAGACTTGCTACTTATGCAATGTGGTGGATCAAAGCATCTATCCAAGAATATATATTAAGATCATGGAGTTTAGTTAAAATAGGAACAACCACAGCACAAAAAAAACTTTTTTTTAATTTAAAAAAAATTAAAAATCAAATAGCCCCAAGATCAGAGGGAGACTTGAGAAAAGAACATGTTGAAGATATTGCAAAGAGACTCTCTGTAAGTGAAAATGAAGTGGTTTCAATGAATAGAAGACTTTCAGGTAAAGAACAATCTCTAAATGCTCCCATAGGTGAAGATGGAGATGAGTGGCAAGATTGGGTTGTAGATAAAGAAATGGATCATGAATTAAAAATTGCCCAAAACGATGAGATGGAGCATAGAAAAGATTTACTTCAAGATTCTATAAAAGTATTAAATGATAGAGAGAAAAAAATTTTATATTCTAGAAGACTTACTGACAATCCAATAACCTTAGATGAACTAAGTAAAAAATATAAAATAAGTAGAGAAAGAGTAAGACAAATTGAAAATAAAGCCTTCGAAAAACTTCAAAAACATATGCTTAATTCTGCTAAATCAAGAAACTTGCTTCCTGCTAGTTAAAGATTGAAAGGATCTTTAATTAAAATTGTATCATTTCTCTCAGGACTTGTTGAAATACTCGAGATTTGAGTCTCAATAAATTTTTCTAATTCTCTTACATAATTTTTTGCATTTTGAGGCAATTCGTCAAAATTTTTTATACCTACAGTTGAAGATTTCCACCCTTTAAAGGATTTGTAAATTGGTTTAACCATGAATTGGTCATTAACTGAAGCAGGCAGATAATCAAATTTTTTACCATCAATTTCATATGCAACACACATTTTAATTTCATCAAGTGCGTCAAGTACATCTAGTTTTGTTAGTGCAATTCCATCAATACCAGAAATTTTTAAAGTTTGTCTAACCAATACTCCATCAAACCAACCACACCTTCTTTTTCTACTAGTTACAGTTCCAAATTCTTTTCCTCTAGATCCAATTATCTCTCCTATTTCATCAGTTAATTCTGTTGGAAAAGGTCCCTCTCCAACTCTTGTTGTATATGCTTTTGTTATTCCCAATACATAACTAATAGTATTCATGCCACAACCCGAGCCAGTCGCTGCTGATGAAGCAACTGTATTAGAAGAAGTAACAAAGGGATAGGTTCCATGATCAACATCTAAAAGAACTCCTTGCGCACCTTCAAATAATATTTTTTTATTTTGATTTTTAAATTCGTCAATTTTTTTCCATACTGGTTGTGAAAATATAAGTATTTTTTTTGCAATTTTTAATAAATCCTTTTTTAATTGATCTTTTTTAAATTCAGGTTTTCCAAGACCTTTTCTAATAGCATTATGATGCTGTAATACAGAATTAAGTCTATTATCTAAAATATTTTCAGAAGCAAGATCCATTACTCTTATCGATCTTCTGCCAATCTTATCTTCATAAGCTGGGCCTATTCCTCGTCTAGTTGTTCCTATTTTTGATTTTCCTGCAGCATCCTCTCTTAACTCATCCATTTCTTTATGAAATGGCAGAATAAGAGTTGCAGCTTCGGATAAAATTAAATTATTTGAATTAACTTCTACACCTTTGGACCTAATTTCTTCAATCTCTTCTAGCAGGGCCCAGGGATCTACTACTACTCCATTTCCAATAATGGATATTTTATTTTTTCTGACTATTCCTGATGGTAATAATCTTAGTTTATAAATTACTCCATCAATCACAAGAGTATGGCCAGCATTATGACCACCTTGAAATCTTATTATTACATCAGCCTCACTAGAAAGCCAATCAACTATCTTTCCTTTACCTTCATCTCCCCATTGTGAGCCTACTACAACTACATTTTTCATCTAAACATTTTTCTTATTTTTATACTATTTAAATGGTTTACAGGACCGTGGCCTTTCCCCAGATTTGGTTGAGTTCTTAATGAATGATTTACATATTTAATTGCCATTTCACAAGATTTCTTTAATGTTTTTCCACACGCAAAATAAGTGGCTATTGCACTTGAAAGTGTACAACCAGTGCCATGGCTATTTTTTGTTTTAATTTTCTTATTATTGAATATTACCATTTCTTGATTGTTTATAAAAACATCTTGAATTTTTTTTGATTTTAAGTGACCACCTTTAATTAGAATATTCTTGGCACCTAATTGTAATAAATTATTTCCTGCAGAAATTACATCCTCGATAGTTATTATTTTTGAATTAGTTAAAATTTCTGCTTCAGGTATATTTGGAGTAATTAGATCTACCTTAGATAAAAATTTATTTTTTAAAATTTTAATTGCAGAGTCACTAATCAATTTTTTTCCACCTTTTGCGACCATTACGGGATCTAAAATTATTTTTTTTACTTTTATTATTTTTAGTGATTTTATTACAGAATTTATTACATCTTTTGAATGAAGCATTCCTATTTTAACAGCATCAGGTTTTATATCTTTTGCTGTAAACTCAATTTGCTTGGAAATTTCTCTGCTGTTCACTGGAACAATTGACTTAACACCTGTTGTATTTTGAGATGTAATAGCAGTTATAGCAGTCATAGCATATGAACCAAGTGACGTGACAGTTTTAATGTCTGCTTGTATTCCTGCTCCACCAGAAGAGTCTGAGCCAGCAATAATTAAAATTTTAGATTTTATTTTCAAGTTAAATAATTGAATTTTTTACAAGATTGATACATTTTGAAATTACAGCTTGATTTTCACTTTCACACATTATTCTTATTACAGGTTCTGTTCCAGACTTTCTTACCAACATTCTACCTTTTCCCTCTATTAAACTATTTGCTCTTTTAATTGCATTTTTACACTTTGGACTATTAATTATTGATTTGTCTTTTACCTCAATATTTTCTAACAATTGTGGTGTTGGTATAAAACTTTTAAATATTTCGCTAGCTTTTTTACCTTTTCTCATAGAAAACAAAATTTCTAAAGCAACTAATAAACCATCCCCAGTAGTTGCAAATTTACCAAGAATTATATGACCAGATTGCTCTCCACCTAAGTTAAATTTACTTTTCTGCATTTCTTCTTTTACATATCTGTCACCAACTTTAGATCTTAAGAACTTAATTTTTTTTTTTGCAAAAAATTTTTGTAATCCATAATTTGACATCAAGGTACCCACAACACCACCTTTTAAAATTTTTTTTCTTTTCCATCTTTCTGCAAGCATAGCTATTATTTTATCCCCATCTATAATTTTACCCAGTTCGTCACAAACTATTATTCGGTCCGCATCTCCATCTAAAGAAATGCCAATATGAGATTTATTTTTTTTTGTATGATATTTTATTTTGTTAGGAAATGTAGATCCACATTTATAATTTATATTAAATCCATTAGGAGAAGTCCCTATTTCATGAACTGTAGCACCCAATGATCTAAATAATTGTGGTCCTACTTTATATGCAGCACCATTAGCACAATCAACTGTAATTCTTAAGCCTCTCAAATTAAATTTTTCAGGAAAATTTTTTTTTATTATTTCTATGTATTTTTCTGAACCACTTTCCAATCTTTTGACTCTACCTAATATTTTAGGATTTGATAATTTTTTTGATATATTAGAGTCGATTAGTTTTTCTATTTTTTTTTCTATTCTATCAGACAATTTCAATCCATCTGGTCCAAATAATTTTAAACCATTATCATCATATGGATTGTGAGATGCAGTAATCATGATTCCCATGTTTGATTTCATTTTTTTTGTAAGCATTGCTAGTCCATTTGTTGGTAATGGCCCAAAAGTTAATACATGCATTCCAGCTGATGTTAGACCTGATACTAATGCTGGTTCAAGTGCATATCCAGATAACCTTGTATCTTTTGCAATTATCGCTACTTGTTTAGTTTTTTTTTGATTATTAAAATATGTACCTACTGCTAAACCAAACTTAAAAAACATGTCACCATTTATTTTGTCTCCATTTACCTTCCCCCTAATTCCATCTGTTCCAAAATATTTTTTTATCATTAGCTAAAATTTAGTTTTTTAAAAACTTTAATTCCTTGGTTTACTTCATTAACATCATGGATTCTTAATATTTGAATTCCTTGTAACATACCAAATATACTTGAGGACACAGTTCCACCTATCCTTTGCTCACTATCATTTTGACCAGATATATCCTTTATAAATCTCTTTCTGGAAATTCCTAACATTACTGGCAATCCTAAGGAATGAAAAATAGAAATATTGTTAATCAGAGTAATATTATGTTTCATATTTTTACCAAATCCAATTCCAGGATCTAAAATAATATGATTATGTTTAATCCCATTTTTTTTTATTAATTTCAGCTTATCTTCAAAATAATCATATATATCTAGTAAAACATTATTGTAATTTGGATTTTTTTGCATTGTTTCTGTGGTACCTTTCATATGATGTATAACAAATGGTAATTTGCTATTTTTTAAAAAATTAATTGCCTCGCTATCATGGCTTAGGCCAGATACATCATTAATTAGGTCTAATTTATATTTTGAGGCTTTTTTCATTACAAAACTTTTTCTAGTATCCAAAGAAACAAAAAGTTTTTTAGATTTTAAATAACTCATAACTTTATTTACTCTTAGCCACTCTTCGGTTTGAGGAATTTCTTTAGACCCTGGTCTTGTAGACTCACCCCCTACATCAATTATCTTTGCTCCATCGGCTATTAATTTATCAATCTGTTTTTTTGCTGAAACTTTTTTATTAAATTTTCCACCATCAGAAAAGCTATCTGGCGTAATATTTAAAATACCCATAAGTATTGGTAAATTACCAAATTTTAATTTGGGAATTTTTTTAGCCCTGGATATATTATTTATATCAATTAAAATTTTTTTTTTAATTTTTGATGGAAGCTTATTAATACTTTTTATACTTATTTTTTTTTTATTAGTCCTTGTAATGATCTCAATTGTATCAAATGAAATTGATTTATTACCACCAATTGGGAGTGAAATTTTTTTTTTAACGTTTTCTTTAGATGTTGTATTATAATAAAAATTACACGCTCTTGTGTAATATTTTTGCATTAAATTTTAATGAACAATCTTTGGTTTTAAGCCCATTGAGCCTAATGCAGAACTTTGTTCATCATCATCTACTTTTAAATCTTCTTTATTTTTAGGATATATATTTTTATTTACTATGTCCTCAATCTCTTCACCTGACAATGTTTCATAAGTCAGTAATGCTTTAGCTATTTTATGTAAATCATCAATTTTATCAGTCAAAACTTTTTTTGCTCTATCATAACCTTGGTCAACAAATTTTCTTATCTCGGTATCTACCTTTCTTGCAGTTTCTTCAGACATATTTTGTTGTCTTGCTACAGATCTACCAAGGAAAACTTCTTCCTCATTCTCACCGTAAGCAACTGGACCAAGTTCTTTGCTTAATCCTGCTCTCATTACCATGGCTCTTGCTCTTTTTGTTGCTTGCTCTATGTCACTCGCTGCACCAGTAGTTACTTTATCATCTCCAAATATAATTTCTTCTGCAACCCTACCTCCCATTGCTATAGCCATTTGAGCATGTAATTGCTCTCTAGTTTGAGATACCTCGTCTCTTTCAGGAAGTTGCATTACCATTCCCAATGCTCTTCCTCTTGGAATAATTGTTGCTTTATGAATAGGATATGCTGCTTTTTCATTTATAGTAACAACAGCATGACCAGCTTCATGATAAGCAGTCAGTTTTTTCTCTTCCTCACTCATTACCATCGATCTTCTTTCAGAACCCATCATTACTTTGTCTTTTGCTTCTTCGAATTCAATATAAGTAACTATTCTTTTATTTTTTCTTGCAGCTAGTAATGCAGCTTCATTCACTAAATTCGCTAGATCAGCACCAGAAAACCCTGGAGTTCCTCTTGCAATCGTTCTTAAATTTACATCCGGCGCCATTGATATTTTTTTTGCATGTACCTTTAATATCTTCTCTCTTCCAAGCAAGTCAGGATTAGAAACTACTACCTGTCTGTCAAATCTACCTGGTCTTAATAAAGCTGGATCAAGTACATCTGGTCTGTTAGTGGCTGCAATTATTATTACACCTTCATTTGTTTCAAATCCATCCATCTCTACAAGTAATTGATTAAGAGTTTGCTCTCTCTCATCATTACCACCACCCAAGCCTGCTCCTCTGCTTCTTCCTACGGCATCAATCTCATCGATAAATATTATACACGGTGCGTGCTTTTTACCTTGCTCAAACATATCTCTAACTCTTGAAGCTCCAACTCCAACAAACATTTCTACAAAGTCTGAACCAGATATTGTAAAAAATGGTACTCCTGCTTCACCTGCTATTGCTCTTGCTAGTAATGTTTTACCTGTTCCTGGAGGTCCAACTAAAAGACAACCACGAGGTATTTTTCCACCTAACCTACTAAATTTTTTAGGATCTTTTAAAAATTCTACTACTTCTTCTACTTCTTCCTTAGCCTCTTCTTAATTTATAATAATGAATTTAAGAAATCTAGCTATGTGGGCCGTAATTGTGATCTTGACTATTGGTCTATACAATATGTTCAAGAATCCACAAGGATCTGTAAGTCAAAAAAATAACATAATATTCTCAGAATTTTTAACACAAGTAGACAATGGAAGAGTTGTTCAAGTAGAAATTCAAGGAAAAAATATTAAGGGTGTAATGTCTAACGGAGAAATGTTTAATACTTACGCTCCTGACGATCCAAATTTAATTCAAAAATTAAGTGATAAAGGCGTTAGCATCTCAGCTAGTCCGTTAGAAGAAAAAATGCCTTCATTATTTGGAGTACTTTTATCGTGGTTTCCAATGCTACTTTTAATTGCGGTATGGATTTTCTTTATT
>JACWDO010000010.1 GCA_014654115.1 Pelagibacterales bacterium SAG-MED17
AAATAATCCAGTTTTAGAATTTGCATACCAAGGTCCAAAATTAAAATATTTAGGAGATGATATTGTTTTCAATATTACTGGAGATGTTAATTTTAAAATTATAAGGAAGAATAAAACTTTAAATTTGAATTGTTATGAAAATATTGTTTTAGAAAATAATGATTGCTTAGATATAATATCTACTAACCGATCAGTGTATGGATATTTGTCTATAGGTGGCAAATTTAAAGTAGATTATTATTTAAATAGTTGTTCAACAAATACTAAAGCTAAAATTGGCGCAAATAGCGGAAATAAACTTGAGAAAGGACAAATAATTCAATTAGAAAACATAAAAAAAACCCTTCCAAAAAATAAAATAGAATACTTAAATTCTAAAATTGAAAATATTAGAATAATAAAGGGGCCACATTTCGATTATTTTTCAAAGGATGCAAAAGATTTATTTTTTAATAATGAATTTAATGTAACTAAATTAAGTGACCGTATGGGAACAAGACTTAAGGGACCAAAAATTAGCAATATTAAAAACACAAATATTAAGTCTGAAGGCTTAGTAAAAGGTGTAATACAGATTACATCAGATGGTGATCCAATAATAATGCTATCAGATCATGGTACTATAGGAGGCTATCCTAAGATTGGAGTCGTAATAAGTGCTGATTATGACAAACTTGTACAAATACCACCTGGATCAAAAATTAAGTTTAAGGAAATTAATTTAAAAGATGCGGAAACTACTTTTAAGTTGTATGAGATGGAAACTCAGAATTTGATTTCCAATATTAAATGAATTTTATTTCGAAACTACCAGGACCATTGTTAATATTTTTTGGTGCATTTTGTCTTAGTTTTGGTGGATTGATTGTAAAGTCTTTTGAGGGATCAACTTTATGGCAAATTTTATTTTGGAGACAGGTTTTTTTTGTAGCTGTTGTAACTATTTTTTTAATTGTGAATTACAAAAAAGATGTAATTAATAAAATTTATATATCGGGTATCCCTGGCTTAATTGGTGGAATTATTTTAGGTATCGGTTTTAGTAGCTATGTTTTTGCTATGTACAATACCACAGTTGCTAATACAAATTTTATAATACAAACACAAACAATTTTCTTAGCTATATTTGGATATTTCTTTTTAAAAGAAAAAATTTCTAAAATTACTTTAATATCTATTATTTTGGCAATTTCAGGATTAATTCTAATGCTTGGAAATACTATTTCAATTGGACAGATGTCTGGAAATCTTGTTGCTTTTGTTATGCCTATTACTTTTGCAACTTTGATTTTAATTGTTAGAAAATATCCACATGTGGATATGGTGCCTTTACAATTAGTAGCAGGCATAGTTGCAATGATAATAGGTTTTTTAGCTTCATCAAAAATATCTATATCTTTACATGATATATTTTTGGCATTTTTATCTGGTACATTTCAAATAGGACTCGGTTTTATTCTTATAACAATTGGTGCACGAAAAACTTTATCAGCAATGGTTGGCATTATAATGCTTACAGAGGCAATCCTTGGCCCTCTTTGGGCTTGGTTATTTGTAAATGAAAACCCTTCATTTTACGTACTAGTAGGGGGTGGTATTATAATTTTTGCAGTATTTCTACAATTTGTCTCAACTTTTACAAAAGAAAATAAATATAATCCCCGATAATGAAATTAGCTATTATAGGATCTGGTATATCAGGTCTAAGTGCAGCATATTATTTATCAAAAAAACATAAAGTAGATTTATTTGAGAAAGAAAATCATTTTGGAGGCCATTCCCATACCATAGATGTTAAATTAGAAGATACCTTTGTTCCTGTTGATATAGGTTTTATTGTATTCAATAAAAATACTTATCCAAATTTAATAAATTTTTTTGAAGAGAATGATATTGCTATCGAAAAAAGCAATATGTCATTCTCAGTATCAGTGAGGGACTCAAATATAGAATATTGTGGAAAAGGTTTTTCAGGAATTTTTAGCAATAAATCAAACTTATTAAATTTAAAATTTTTGAAAATGTTTTTTACTATAATCAGTTTTTATAAACAAAGTGAAAACCAAGACCCAGTTAACGATAATATTACTTTAGGTAGTTATTTAGATAATTTAAAATTATCAGAATATTTTATCAAATTCCATATTATCCCCATGGTATCAGCTATATGGTCAATGCCTCCCTACGAGGCAAAACAAATGCCGTTGAAATTCTTTTTTAAATTTTTCCAAAATCATGGGTTATTTAAATTAAAGGAACGACCACAATGGTTTACAGTTTCTAAAAGAAGTAGAACTTATGTCGATAGAATTCTTAGTAAAATCAGTGGTGAATATTTTAAAAATTATAATATCAATAAAATTAAAAGAATTGGAACAGGAGTTCAAGTTTATTACGGTGATAAGAATGAATATTTTACTTACGATAAAGTCGTATTAGCTACACATGCTGACCAAGCTCTTTCTATGATTGAAAACCCTGAAGAAATAGAAAATAAAATTTTAAGTAAATTTAAATATAAAACTAATGAGGCAATAGTACATCAGGATAAAAACTATATGCCAAAAAATAAAAATGCTTGGTGTTCATGGAACTCTTCTATTGAATCTGAGAATAGCGAAAAAAATTCAATTACATATTGGTTAAATTTATTACAAAATTTAAATACAAGTAAAAATATTTTTCTGACATTAAACCCCTACTTAGAGATACCTGAAGATAAAATAATCCGTAAAGTTAAATTCACACACCCTTACTTTGACCAAAATGCAATTAATGGCCAAAAAGATATACACTTAATTCAAAATAAAAATAATATTTTATTTTGTGGCAGTTATTTTGGATATGGATTTCATGAAGATGGTATAAAATCATCAATAGATATGATTAAGTATATTAATGCTTAAAAACTCGAAGATATACGAAGGAAAAGTAATACACAGGAGATTTAAACCCAAAAATCACTACTTTAAATATAGAGTTTTTTCCTTGTTGATAGATTTAGACGATTTAAATGAAATTGACGATAAAATTAAATTATTCTCATATAACAAATTCAATATCATTAGTTTTTTTGACAAAGATCATGGAGATCGAGATGGAACATCATTAAAAAAATGGGTAAAAAAAAAATTAGAAAATATTGGTATTAATAATAAAGAAATTAAAATCAAATTATTCTGTTATCCAAGAATTTTAGGATATGTCTTTAATCCCTTAAGTGTTTTTTTTATATATGATAAATTTGATAAGATAATTTCTATATTTTATGAGGTTAAAAACACATTTGGCGAGCAACATACATATATTTTTAAAGTTGAAGACAATGAAACGTTAAGAAATAGTTGTCAAAAAAAATTCCACGTATCACCCTTCATAGAAATGGAGTGTAATTATAAATTTAGAGTAAATAAACCTGCTGATAAAATATCAGTAATAATTGATCAGTCAGATAAAGATGGCAAACTTTTATTTGCGTCTCAAGATGGAACTGTAAAAGAATTAAGTAATAAAAATTTACTGATTTCCTACGTTTTGCACCCTTTAATGACATTTAAAGTTATTGTCGCAATCCACTATGAGGCATTTAAATTGTGGTTAAAAGGAATAAAGTTCATTAAAAAAAAAATAAATATTAAGAATAATAGCTCGGTAGAAAAAAGTGAATTTTAATAAATTATCAGACAAAATTGTCTTTAACTCACTAAAATTTATTAAACATGGAAATTTAAAAATTACAAACCATGATGGAAAAGAATATACTTTTGGAAATAGTAGTGAAAAATTATATGCTGATTTAAAAATAATTAAGCCTGGATTTACCTTCAAAATAATCAAAAATGGAAGTGTAGGCCTTGCCGAAGCTTATATGGAGAATTATTTTGAGACAAATAATTTAACTAGTCTTATAGAACTTGCTGCAAAAAATATTAAAATAGTACATAAGTTCTCAGGTTCTTTTGACCTTGCAGTATTTAACAAAATCAAAAGTTTTTTTATAAAAAATAATAAATCTAGAAGTAAAGAAAATATTAGAAGGCATTATGATTTAGGAAATGAATTTTTCTCATTATGGCTTGATAAAACCTTAACTTATTCAAGTGCAATTTTTGATGATAGTAATGATTTAGAAAAAGCTCAGTTAAATAAATATAAAAAACTTTCAAGTCTTGTTAAGCCCAAAACTGGAGACAAGATGCTTGAAATTGGGTGTGGCTGGGGAGGTTTTGCAGAATATATTGGTAAAAATTATGATGTAAAGCTGGATTGTATAACCATTTCTAAAAAGCAGTATGAATATTCAAAAGATAGAATTCACAAGAAGGGCCTGAACGAGAAAATTAATATACAAATGTTAGATTTTAGAGATGTTAAAAATAACTATAATTCAATAGCTTCGATAGAAATGATAGAAGCTGTTGGGCAAAGTTATTTAAAAAACTATTTTACCACCATTAAAGAGAACTTAGTTGATGGTGGAACTGCAGCTATACAATCAATTACTATAGATGATGGTATTTATGATAGATATAAAAGTAAGACTGATTTTATCCAAAAATATATTTTTCCTGGTGGTTTTTTACCCAGTAAAAATGAGTTAGTAAATCTTGCAAACCAATCTGGCCTTAAATTTGAGAAATGTAATTCTTATGGAGACCATTACTCAAATACACTGAATATCTGGAGAGAAGAATTCTTTAAAAAATGGGATCAAATTTCATCTCAAGGCTTTGATAATACTTTTAAGAGAATGTGGAATTTTTATTTATCTTACTGTGAAGCAGGATTTAAATCTAAAAATATAGACTTGATTCAATTTGCTCTTCAAAAATAAATAACCATATGAAAATAAAATATTTTTTATTGATAATAATCACAGTATTGATTACAAGTTGTTCATCAAACCAAGCGATGAAACCAGAAGATTTTAAAAACCAAAAACCAAGATTAATAATAGAAGAGTATTTATCTGGAAATGTAAAAGCATGGGGAATTTTACAAAATAGATCAGGTAAAGTGACAAGACAATTTTCTGCAGATTTAAATGGAAAGTGGGATGGCAAACAATTAATACTTGATGAGAAGTTTGTTTGGAACGATGGAGAAATACAAAATAGACAATGGACAATTAATAAAATTGATGAACATAATTATGACGGTACTGCTGGAGATGTAGTTGGAACAGCAAAAGGTTTCTCATATGGTCCTGCATTTAAATTTGAATACGTTCTTCTAGTTCCAGTTAAGGGAAAAGAAATGAAAATAACTTTTGATGATTGGATTTTCATGCAAGATGAGAGAGTAGCAATTAATAGAGCAAAAATGACAAAGTTCGGTATTAAAGTTGCAGAATTAACTGTAATGTTTGTTAAAGATTAAATTTATTTTTTTTGAAGCTTCGTCATTTTTCTTATCAAATATAAGTAGATCCCATTTGGCAAAATCTTAAAAAATTTTAATATTAAAAATAAGCTTCTAGGAAAAGCTATTTCAAATGAATTTTTATTTATTAAGCCATCATAAATCTGTTCAGCCGCATATTGTGTAGTTTTTAAAAATGGCATTTTAAATGTGTTTTTATCCGTTAATCTTGTTTTGATAAACCCAGGACTGACCAGACAAACGCGAACATCATATCTTTCAAAATCAAGATATAAACTTTCTGCTAAATTTATTAGAGCAGCTTTTGCCGGGCCATAGGCAGTTGAATTTGGCAATCCTCTGTATCCTGCAGTAGAAGATACAATAGATATTACTCCTTGCCTTTTTTCTTTGTAATATTTTTCAACAGCTTTAATACAATTTACGGTTCCAATATAATTTACATTTGTAACATCAATTATATTCTGAAGATCAAAATCCTTCTCTTTTTCAGGCTCATAAATTGCAGTAGAAAAAAAACAAATATCAACCTTATTGTATTTCTCCACAATAGTTTTAAAAACTGAATTACATTCTTCATAATCAACGATATCTAATTTCAAATAATCAATATTTTCATTATTATCTGAAATATCTTTTAAAACTTCTTCACGTCTTGATGATATGATTACCTGCCATCCTTTATTTGCAAACTTTAATGCAACTGCTTTTCCTATTCCACTGCTTCCGCCAGTTATCCAAATTACTTTTTTCATCAATTTTTCATTGTTTTATTACATAAATACCTGTCGACATGCGACAAGAATTGAATAGTATTAATTATATTGGGAACTATATCAAGCTATGTTCAAAATTATAATCATATATGAGCTAATTTTCGTCGCGTTTTGGAATATTTTATATTATTCAAATTCAGGAGTAGAGAATTGGTTCCAAGAGAAAATTTTAACAGCTATCTTTGTATTCTTATCAACAATGGCGTTAGGGTTAACTTTAATGTACGTAATTTATTACAGCTTAAAGATAACTGGATTATCTAAAATTTTAAAATCATTGAAAGATCCTAGGAAAAATAAAACACAATAATTAATTGTTCGAAGAGCACCTTTTTGAACAGTACTTAACTTTATCCCAATTTAACTTCCATTTTTTTCTCCAGGAAAAGGGTTTACTACAAACTTTACATATTTTAGTTGGTAAATTTTGCTTCTTCATTTTAATTGCTTCCTATTTTTTAAGAATAAAAAAAATGCAGCAATTTCATATAAATAATGAAATATTATAAAAAAAGGTTTTATTGAAAAAATTTTTGATAAAAATTTGTATTTTGGTATTTTTGACCAAATAATAATGAATGCTTTGGCGCCACCTATTACCTCACCATCACTTATTACATGCAATCTTCTTAATAATTCTTTTTGAGATTTAGATGTCATTTTAATAGCTTCTTCATTATTAGTTATGTCTACCCACTCTAAATCACTATTAGAAATTTTTTTATAATGATTAATTTCCATTCTGCAAATATTACATGAATCGTTAAAATAAACTCTAATTGACATAAGTGTTTCTTTTAATAAATTTATCAGCTTCTGATAATATTAATTTTTTTCTATCTTTCATTTTATCAAAAATTCGTACCATCATAGATAATCTTGGATTTTTTAGAAAAAATTGCCTATTCCTATTAATAAAGCGCCAGTATAGACCATCCATAATTTGACACCAATCACCTTTCTTAAAATCCATCATTTTCATAAAGTAACTTGATCCACATATATATGGTTTAGTGGCAAAAATTCCACCATCACTAAACAATCCCATGCCATAAACATTTGGAACCATAACCCAATCGGAAGAATCCACAAACATCTCCATAAACCATTTGTAGACTAATTTAGGTTCAATCTCACATAAGTTCATAATATTAGATAATATCATTAATCTTTCTATATGATGAGACCAACCAAATTTGTCAGCATTTTGAATTGCATGATCTAAAGGATTTAAGCCAGTTGAACCACTATAAAATGAGTCTTTCATTTTTCTGTTATGTTTAAAAAAATTATTAGTTTCCATTTCCCTACTATAATTTTGATAAATACCACGCATAAACTCACGCCACCCAATTAGTTGCCTAATATATCCTTCTAGAGAGTTTAATCTAACACCCTTAACGTTATGATATCTTATTATTTTATGGATTATTATATCAGGTGTTAATAAACCCAAATTTATATATGGACTAAGTGCACTATGAAATAATATATTATTATTTTGATCTACAGCATCCTCGTAATCTCCAAATAGATTTAATTTATCTTTTATAAAAAAGTCTAATAATTTCAAAATTTCTTTATATTCAGTGGCAAACCAAAAATTTTTTGTATCTCCAGGGTGCTTATCAAATAATTTTTGAATTATAGGTTTTAAATCTTTTGTGTGATTAGTTTCCTTTATGATAGGAAACTTTGGTATTGAGATATTTTTTGGTAATTTTTTTCTATTATCCTCGTCAAAACTCCATTTTCCTCCCTCAGGAGAACCATCTTTATTTAACAAAATATTTAGTCTTTCACGTTTTTCTTTATAATATCTTGCCATGAAAGGTTTTTTGGTTTTAGATAAATAATTTTTAAAGTCTTCTCGATTGTCCAAGAACATAGGAGATCGAATAATATTCCACTTTATGTTTTGCTTTTTCAAATAATTTTTTATCTTAGTTTCAAAAAATTTATCTTCTATCTCAAAACTTGTTATTTCTTTTATTTTGTTTGCATTTAATACTTTCTCTAATTTTTTTGTATAGTCTTTTTTAAAATCAGAAGAATCAATTTTTGAATAATTTAACTTAAAATTGGTTTCCTTCAATTTGTCCGCATAAGATCTCATTGAAGATAAAAATAATAGAATTTTTAATTTATGATGTCTTTCATATGTGCATAATTGGTAGTCTTCTGACATAAAAAAGAGGTGGTCTTTTTTGAAGCGGTCGAGGTTTTTTAATGGAAATAACTGATTTCCAAGTATAAAAAATAATTTCATTAATTATTATATGTCAGAAAAATATCTAATTGTCGGTGCGACAGGTTCTATCGGATCTAATTTAGCTGAGCAGATGTATTCTTCTGGTAGAGAAATTCATTTAGTTGGAAGAGATGAAAGCCAACTTAAAAATTTATCTGAAAAGCTGAATTCTCCATATACTGTTGCCGATGTATTAGACGAGGGATTTGTTGAAACCATAAAATCTGATATTTCAAGCATTAGAGGGATAGCATATTGTGTTGGATCTATAGATCTAAAACCTTTGAAGCTAGCAACAGAAAGTGATTTTAATAAATGTATGAAACTTAACTTTTATTCGGCAGTGGATTTAATTAAAGGATATCAAGATAACTTAAAGCAAAATAATGGTTCTATCGTTTTATTTTCAACAGTTGCAGCTCAAAGAGGTTTTACAAACCACTCAATAATAGCTTCAACCAAAGCAGCAATTGAGGGTTTAACAGTATCATTAGCAGCAGAATTTGCTCCAAGCATAAGAGTTAATAGTGTTGCTCTAAGTTTAACTAATTCTAAGATAGCCCAACCAATGTTAAAAAATACAGCGATCGCTCAAGGAATAGCTAAAGCCCACCCACTTAAAAGACTAGGTGAGGGTAAAGATGGAGCAGCTTTAGCAAAATTTTTACTTACCGAGGAAAGTTCTTGGGTAACGGGTCAAATAATTGCAGTTGATGGTGGAAGATCAAAACTTTCATAAAGTGAAAAAAATAATATACGTTTTAATTCTTCTTTTAGTATTTGGCTCAAAATCGTATTCACAAAACTTCAAATTAGAAAAATTAGTCAAACTAGACTCGCCTTGGGGGTCTTCTTTTATTAATGATAGAGAAATAATTGTTACAGAAAAAAGTGGAAAAATAAAAATTGTAAATATTTTATCTAAGGAAATTAAAGAGATTAGTCATCAACTTAATTTTGTTGTCCATGGCCAAGGTGGTTTATTAGATATTATTCATAAAGACAATTATATTTGGATTTCATATACTGAAGATAGAGGTGGATATAAAACTAGTACTTCTATTGCAAGAGCAAAATTTAATAATAAACAATTAAACTTTAAAAATATTTTTCAAGCAAATCCACCAATAGAATCTGGCTATCATTTTGGCTCAAGATTAGTGATAAAGGATAATTATATATTTGCTTCTGCTGGAGAGAGGGGGCAAGGTATGATTGCACAAGATGCTTCAAAGCATCCTGGTAGTATTATTAGAATTCACTTAGATGGGAGTATACCAGAAGATAATCCAAAGTTTGAAGGAATGGCAGATTGGTTACCAGAAATTTATCAAATAGGAATTAGAAATCCTCAAGGAATGACTCTCTCTGAATTTGATGGAAAAGTTTATATAAGCAATCATGGAGCAAAAGGAGGAGATTGGTTTGGAGAAGTTAAAAAGGGTGAAAATTATGGATGGAAAATTTTAGGATGGGGAGGAACAAATTACTCTGGAATTCCTATTGGCCCAAAATGGAAACCAGGATTTACAAAAGCTATTCAGTATTGGGTACCTTCTATAGCCACCAGTGCAATAACTATTTATAATGGTGATGAATTTAATGAATGGAATAGTCATGCATTAATTACTTCATTAAAAGATAAATCCTTAAGGAAACTGATATTTGATGATTTATCTAATGTAAAAGAAGAGGTAATTTTTAAAAATAAAATTGGCAGAATAAGAGATATTCAAGTTCATCCTACTAATGGAAAAATTTACTTTTTAAGTCAAGATGCTTTATGGTTAATGCAAAAAAAATAGTATACAATTAAACTTTATGGATGATGTAGTTATAGTTGGTGGAGGTATTATAGGTGCTGCTACTGCTTATTTCTTATCCATGGAAGGTAGAAAAGTTAAGGTAATAGAAAGAGATCCTACATACAAGACTGCCTCATTTCCATTATCTTTAGGTGGATTTAGAAGACAATTTTTTCAAAAAGAAAATATTCTTTTAGGAAAATTTGCTAGAGAATTTATATTTAAAATACCAGAATTGCTTAAAACAAAAAAAAATCCAAATCCAACAGCAAGTATGGTTCCAAATGGATATCTTCTAATGTTTGGACCAGAACACGCAGAGGAACAATACAGAGCATTAGAAAATCATAAAGAATGTGATGCGGGCACTAAAAATATTAAAGGCTCAGAATTAAATAAAATTTTTCCATATATAAACAATGAAGGAATAGAGACAGCCACATATACAGACAATAAAAGTGAAGGGTGGATTGATCCTTTTATGTTTCATAGTGCATTAAAAAGTAAAGCGATTGAATTAGGAGCAGAATTTTTAAAAGGAGATATTAAAAACTTATCTGAAATAAATGCGAAAACAATTATTTCAGCAGCAGGATGTTGGACTAAAGAATTATTATCAGATATTCCAGTAGAGCCACAAAAGCACACTGTATTCAGAGTAAAATGTCCAAAACATTTTCCTGATATGCCGCTAAGTGGAGACTTAACAACAGGTGTCTATTGGAGACCAGAGGGTAAAGAGTTCTTAGCAGGTTCACCTATATCTGTATTTGATGCGAAAGATTTAGAACCAGTATGGAATGATTTTGAAGAACTTGTTTGGCCTGCTTTGGCAAAAAGAGTACCAGCTTTTGAAGAACTTAAATTAACTGGTGGTTGGGCGGGATTTTATGATTGTAATAAACTTGATAATAACGCAGTGGTGGGCAAACATCCAAAATATGATAATGTTTATTTAGCTTCTGGTTTTACGGGAAGAGGCTTGATGCAAGCACCAGGAATTGGAAGAGCTTTAACCGAATTGATAACAACAGGCAGCTATCAGTCAATAGATATAAGCGTTTTTGATGTAGAGAGGGTCTTGAAAAGTAACGCAAGACCTGAACCTTATGTATTATAATTTTCTAATATACACACCTAATATTCCGTTAAATATGGATACACTTAAAATCAATAATTGTCCTTTAAATGAATAAAATTCAAAGGATGGATAAAAACTTATACCAATTGAAAAAAAAAGATAAGTTAAAACAAAAGGTCGATAAAATTTTTTTATAAAATTTAAAATTTTCACTTACTTTCTAGTAGCAATATAAACACCAATCGTTGCAAGTATAAACCCTGTTATATCAACATTGGATAATTTTTCTCCTAAAAATAGATAAGCCATAACAGCTGTTGTAGGTGGAACAAGAAAAAATAATGTTGAAGTTTTACTTACTGAACCTGCTTTAATTAAAAACATTAATATCGTAAATGCTCCAAAGGATACTAGTATAATCTGATGTGTCATTCCTAATATAAATCCTGTGGAAAAATTTATGTAAGGAGACTCAAATATTGATATTAAAATTAAATTAAAAAAGCAGCCTCCAAAAGCTTGAAATCCATTATTAACTGATAAAGGTACATTGCCACTTAGTTTTTTTTGCCACAAGGTTCCTGTAGTGATTGCCGCAAGAGCAATAAAACAAGTTACTAATCCATCTTTTGGAAATTCATCTCCAAAATCTACTCCAAGCACTAGTAAAGAGCCTACAAATCCAAAAACAATACCAACCCATTGCCTCCATCCTATTATTTCCTTATAAATTGGTCCTGATAATAAGTTAGTTAATATTGGTTGAAGAGTAACAATTAATGCTACAACACTTGCTGGAACTCCAACATGAAAAGCGTACCAACAACCACCAAGATATAATCCATGAAACAATACACCTGTAGTTATGCTTTCAAGTATATATCTTACTTTTGTAAAAATTATCTCTTTTTTGATTAGCGCGAATAAGAAAAAACCTATAGTTACAATTCCAAATCTAAAGGCAAGTGCTGCAAAAGGTGATGCATTCTGAACTATAATATCACCTGAGATGAATGCAGATGACCATAACAGTATAAATAACAAAGGAAATGTTTTAATCATTTGTTGAATATTTTGTTAGTCACAAATTCTTTAAACTAAATTTTGACAAGCATTTTGCCAATATTTTTACCATTTAATAAATCAATAAATGATTTTGGAGCATTCTCTATTCCTTCGTAGATGGTTTCTTTAAATTTGATTTTGCCATCCGCCAACCATTTTGACATTTCAGTTTCAAATGGCTCTCTTTCATTATCATGATCAAATATAAGAAATCCTTTAATAGTTAGTCTTTTTACCAAAACATAAGCCATGTTTTTTAATCCAGAACCAGGATTTGTTGCATTCATCTGTGAAATTCTTCCACAAATCACTATACGACCATATGTTTTCATTTGAAAAATAGCAGATTCTAAAAAGTCTCCACCTACATTATCAAAATAAAGATCAAAACCATCAGGACAAATTTCCTTGAAATGTAATACAAGGTTTTCTACTTTCTTATAATTAAAAGCATGATCAACTTTTAATTCATTTTTTAACCAATCAACTTTTTCATCAGACCCTGTGCTCGCAATAACTTTACAACCAAGATTTTTTGCAATTTGACAAACTGTAGATCCAACACTACCTCCAGCAGAAGAGACCAATATAGTTTGCCCTGATTTTAATTCACCATGTTTGAAAAGACCAATGTAAGCTGTATGTCCTGTCATTCCAAGTGGACCCAAGTATGACTGTATAGGCATATTAATTGGTTTTAGTTTTTTAAGTTGATCAGAACTACAAATAAATTTATCTCTCATCCCAAGACTGCTAAATACTAAATCTCCAACACTAAAACCTTTATCGTTTGAGAGATCTACTTTACCAATTGCATAACCTTCCATTTCTTCACCAATTTTAAAAGGCGGTTTATAATTTTTTCTTTCAGTCATTCTTGCACGCATGTATGGATCAACTGATATCCATGAATTTGATACTAAAATATTTTTTTCGTCATTAATCGAGATTTCTTTCGATTTTATTTCAAAATCTGTTTCTTTGGGTAAGCCTGTTGGAATATAATTTTTTAAAGATACGTATTTACTAAGCACAGACATTTTAAGACCCCCAAATATTATTTAATATTGCTTCTCGTCTACATCCTTTTTTATATCTTAAGTAATTAAGAAAATTTATTTGGTAATAATCTTGATGAACAGCCTCTGCCACATAAAATTTGTCAAATTTTCTTACATAAGTTACTACTTTTTTTTTAAATTTCTCCTCTATTTCCTTAATGCTATTTTCTATTAAATTTTTTTGCTTTTCATTTTGATAAAATGCTACTGATCTATAACTATATCCCTTGTCACAAAATTGTCCTACAGCATCAAACGGATCAATGTTTACCCAGAATTCCTCTAAAAGCTTTTCATAGCTAACTACTTCCGGAATATAGATGACCTCTATAACCTCAAAATGGCCTGTGTTTCCATATGTTACCTCTTTATATGTCGGATTTTTTGAAGTGCCACCTGAATATCCAGAAATAACTTTTGAAACACCAAGAATATTTTCAAATGACTCCTCCATACACCAAAAACATCCTCCAGCAAAATAAGCTCTTTCAAAATTTGGTGAGTTGGCAAAGCCAGTTGAGGAAATAAGAAAGAAAATTATTGATAAGAATTTTTTCATTAAAGGTAGCTATCTAGATTAATAATAGCTTACCTTTAATGTTTTATATTTAAAACTCTATTTTTTTTGATATTTTGCCGCTTCTTCAGAACCGCCAGTAGCGCTTCCTTTACTATAAGAGTGAGCACCCATCCCAGCTAATTGCCCATCTTTGACAATTAAATATTGATCTCTCATTTCAGTACCATCAAAAAAACACTCAAGTATTTCTCTAACGCCGTCTGCATATCTAGCTTGAGCAGATAGTGAAGTTCCAGAAGTATGAGGTGTCATTCCATGGTTTGGCATTGTTCTCCACACGTGATCGTTTGGAGCAGGTTGAGGAAACCATACGTCTCCTGCATATCCACTTAATTGACCACTTTCTAAAGCTCTAGCAATTGCATCTCTATTACAAATTTTACCTCTTGCTGTATTTACAATGTATGCACCTTTTTTCATTTTACCTATCATTTCATCATCAAATAAATTTTCTGTTTCAGGATGAAGAGGACAGTTGATTGTAACAACGTCACAAACTTTAACCATAGACTCTACAGTTTCATGAAAAGTAAGATTTAATTCTTTTTCAACTGACTCAGGTAGTCTATGTCTGTCAAAATAATGAAGATGGACATCAAATGGTTTCATTTTTCTTAAAGCATCTAAACCAATTCTTCCAGCTGCAACGGTTCCAATGTGCATTCCTTCAACATCGTAAGATCTTTGAACTGCATCAGCAATATTCCATCCACCTTCATTAACAATTCGGTGTTGGTTATGATAATCTCTTACCATTGAAACAATCATCATTACAATGTGTTCAGCAACTGATCTTGAATTACAAAAAGTTACTTCTACAACATCAATTTTGTGATCCATTGCTGCCTGTAAATCTACGTGGTCTGAACCAATTCCAGCAGTGATCGCAATTTTTAAATTTTTTGCTTTTTCAATTTTTTCTTTTGTTAAGTAATATGGAAAGAATGGTTGAGATATAACTATATCAGCATCCACGATATGTTTATCAGCCTCACATCCATCTCCATCTTTACTATTTGTTACAACTAATTCATGACCATTACTCTCTAAAAATTTTCTTAATCCTAACTCACCCGATACACATCCTAATAATTCTCCTGGGGTAAAATCTCTACCTTTTGGACTTGGCAAAGTCATTCCATCTGGATATTTTTCTAGTTTTGGAAGATCTGACAATGGGTAGCTTTTAGGCATCCCACCTTTTGGATCATCATATAATACGCAAAGTACTTTCATTTTTTCTCCTAATATTTATGTTTTAAAATCTCTCTATAGATATTTTCTGATGAAAGTGTAGCATAAAATTAGAACATCAATCAAACTAATAGTAATAGATTAGGGATATTCCTTTTTCGCAACAAATTTATTAAGAAGAATTCCAAAAGCTATTATAATCAAACATCCAGTTAATATTGGAGAGAATAGGTAGTCAAATGATACTGATCCTAATATGACTATAATGGGATTTCCCCCAGCAGGAGGATGAGTTACATCAAGTAAAATCATAAGTCCAACTCCAAGTCCAACAGCTAAAGGTATCAATATATAAATTGGTAGGGGAATAAAATTGTAAAATAGAATTCCAATTAGTGAAGTTATCAGATGACCAAATAATATATTTTTAGGTTTAGCAAACGGACTTTCTGGGTAACCATACAAAAGAACCATTGATGATCCAAATGATGCAACTAAGAAAAGCCCATAATTTGTTTTATAAGTTAATAAAGTTAGCACACCTATTGTTATGGTTGTAAAAATTAACGCGAGTACTGATTTATAAATTTTATCTTTATTCATTTATTGAATTATTTTTTTTAAAGCTTTAATTGGTAGTGTTAAACATTCTTTCCTTGCATAATTTTTTTTATCAAAGATTTTTTTAAAATCTTTCCATTCCCCTGGAAATGAAATATTTTCTTTATCATTAAATTGATCTAATAATTTAAAAAATTTTTTTATTTTATCTTTATTTTTTTTCTTAAAATTTTTTGTAGCTAAATTTGCAGATGCATTACAGTAAATACACGATTGGGATTGATAAGAAAAATCTTTAATCAAATTGTCTTTAATAATTAAAAAAATTTCAATTTCGTCTCCACAAATTTGACTTTTATATTTTGTCGAATGTGTGCAGTTATCTATATGTTTATTATTTTTGGTGTCAGAAGCTATTTTTAAAATATTAATATCCATTAATTTAAGTATTTATTTGATTGTTATTATACAAATTTATATTTATATTTTTAACTTCTTAAATAAAAAAATAGCACATGCTAAACTTAAAAAATCCTAAAGTAGCCATTCCAATTGTATTAATAGCTGGTATTTTTTGGTCATTTGGACCCTATGTTGTCAGACACATTGATCAACCTCAAACAGTTCCGTGGCAGTATTTATTTACAAGAGGAATAGTTATTTTTCTTTTGCTTAATATGTATTTATTCCTCGAGGAGGGAAAAGAGTTTTATAAAAATTATTTTAAAGTAGGTATATCAGGTCTAATTGGAGGAATTGGTCTTGGTACTGCAATGATTACATTTATATGGTCAATTACTAATACGACAGCTGCTATCACTTTACTCTGTCTTGCGGCTATGCCATTTATAACAGCCTTATTGGGGTTTTTATTTTTAAAAGAAAAAATTTCATTAACAGTATGGATTGCAATTATAGTCGCAGCAGTAGGTATATGTATAATGGCTCTAGACAATTCTGGAAAAAATTCACTCCCGGGACTTGTATTTGGACTTATTTCTGCATTAGGTTTTTCTATTTTTTCTGTTTCGCTAAGGTGGAGAAAAGAAACACCAAAATTTACAACTGTTGCCTTTGCAGGATTGTTCTGTTTCTTATTTTCTTCTGTGATGCTTTTTATAAATGATGCTAATTTTTTATCTACAGGGAAAAATGAAGCCTTATTTGCAACTCATGGAACTTTAGTATGTATGGGTTTGATTTTATATTCAATTGGATCAAAAAATATACCAGCAGCTGAACTAACTTTGCTCTCACTGACTGAAGTAATAGGTGGAATATTTTGGGTGTGGTTACCATGGATGGGTATTAATGAAATTCCATCAACAAATACTATTATTGGTGGATTTTTTATCTTTATGTCAATTTTTTACTACAGCCTCATTATGCAGTCTAATAGAAGATTTATAGGTTTAAATTAATATGAGTGATGAAAAAATAATTGTAAATAGCTGGAACGAATGGGATCCATTAAAACATGTAATAGTAGGTAAAGCAGATGGCACATGTATACCCGCTCCTGAGCCAGCACTAGATGCCAAAGTTCCAGAGGATAGTGATATGAGAGGTAAGTTTGGCCCAAGAACCAAAGATACAGTGGATAAAGCAAATCAGCTTTTAGATGATTTTTCAAATATATTAATTAAAAAAGGGATTAAAGTTGATAGGCCAGATCCAATTGATTTCAATCAAAAAACATCTACACCTGATTGGCAGTCGGAGACGATGTTTGGTTGTATGCCTCCGAGAGATGTTTTGCTAACTGTTGGGAATGAAATTTTAGAGGCTACGATGAGTTATCGTTGTCGTTGGTTTGAATATCTATGTTACCGACCACTTTTGAAGCAATATTACAATTCAGACCCAAATATGAGACACGAGTCTGCTCCTAAACCTAGATTAACAGATGAAGATTATAGAGAAGACTATTTATCAGATAAAATAGGTATTCAAAAAAGATTAGAATGGACAGAAAATAAATACTTCGTAACCACAGAAGAGGAGCCATTATTTGATGCTGCTGATGTGCTAAGATTTGGCAAGGATTTAGTAGTACAACATGGCTTTACAACAAATTTAAAGGGAATTGATTGGTTAAAAAGACATTATAAAGATCATAGAGTCCACGCTGTTAATTTTCCAGGCGACCCTTATCCAATTCATATAGATGCAACTTTTACTCCTATTAAAGAGGGTTTAATTATTAACAATCCACAAAGAAGACTTCCCAAAGAGCAAAGAAAATTATTTGAAAATAATGGCTGGGAGATTATTGATAGTGCTCAACCTGCACATAACGAACCTCCACCTTTATGTTACTCTTCAACATGGCTATCAATGAATGTTTTAGTTTTAGATCCTAAAACTGTATGTGTAGAAAAAAGTGAAGTATACCAAGCAGAACAATTAGATAAATTAGGAATGGAGGTTGTTCCTGTTGAGCTAAGAGATGCTTATGCATTTGGAGGAGGATTACATTGTTGTACAGCAGATGTTTATCGAGAAGGTGAATTAAAAGATTATTTTCCTAAGCAATAATTGTGACTCAAATAAAAACAAAAAGAGAAAGAATAAAATTTGCCTCAGACAATGTCACAGGAGCATGCCCAGAAGTTTTAGATGCAGTTCTTAAAGCTAATGATGAAGATAGAACTCCATATGGTAATGATGAGCTGTCGAAAAACTTACAAAACAAATTTTCAGAAATATTTGAAAAAGAAGTTATAGTATTTCCAACAGCCTCAGGAACAGCTGCAAATGCATTAGCTTTATCAACGATGACACCTTCCTTTGGAAATATCTATTGCCATAGACTTTCCCATATAAATGTGGATGAATGTGGAGCACCCGAATTTTATACGGGAGGGGCAAAGTTAATAAATCTTAATGGAAGTAATGGAAAAATTATAGCTGAGGATTTAGATAATAATATCAATGGCAAAGGTATCGTTCACCACACCCAACCTTCATCAGTCAGTATTACTCAACTATGTGAAACTGGCGTAGCTTATCAATTAGATGAAATTAAAAAGATATCTGCAATAGCCCATAAGCATAAATTAAAAATTCATATGGATGGAGCTAGATTTGCAAATGCATTAGTTTCATTAAACTGTACTCCAGCAGAAATGACTTGGAAATCTGGGATTGACGTACTGTCATTTGGAGCAACTAAAAACGGATGCCTAGCAGCAGAAGCCATTATTTTTTTTAATCAAGAGCTTGTTGGTAACTTGCCTTTTTTGATGAAAAGAGCAGGGCATTTACTGTCAAAGATGCGCTTTGTATCAGCTCAATTAGATGCTTATATTTCAAATGATGTTTGGTTAAAAAATGCAAAACATGCAAATGCTATGGGAAAAAAATTAAGCCAAGGTTTACAGCAACACAAAAACGTTGAATTAGCTTACCCAACAGATGCAAATGAGGTTTTTGTCAAAATACCAAAAAACATAATTGATCAATTTAATTCACATGGTTACAAAATCAATGATGATGAGTGGGAAGGTAAAGCCGTTAGATTAGTTGCTGCCTGGAATACCGACCCAACTGATGTTGAAACATTTTTGAATATAATTAAATCTTAACCTAGCTGGGATTTTCTTTTAGGAAATTAATATAATTTACTATTTCATCAAATTTTTCATCCTCAATATCTTTGTAACTTGCTTTAAATTTACTTTTGACACAAATTGCAACATGAGCGTAAGGATTTCTCCCTTTAGGATGATTAGGGTGATCTGGAAGTTGACCATGCAAATAATCGCCAGCTTCCTGAATAATTTTCCAGAGTTTACTTGCGTTTTCTTTGTTCACAATATTCAAATCCTTGTTTTATCTCGAAATGATCTAGTCTGTGATCTAGTATCAATTCAAAATTAATAATATCAAGCATTATTTTCGCAATTTGAGGTTGAAATAGTATAATATTACAAAATATATATTGTAATATTACAAAAATGTGCTATGTAATATTACATGAAAGAAGACAGAAATACAAAATTCAAAAAATTAGCTAATGCCAGGGTTAATAAAGCAATTAAACTTATTAAATTAATTGGGAATTTATCTAACAAAAGTCATTATAATTATTCACGAAAACAAGCAAAACAAATTACTGATGCTCTTCATCAAGAATTAAATTTAGTTAAAAATAAATTCAACAATCCGTCTGGTGGAAGAGAGTCAAAGGAGTTTGAGATTGACTAAGCCTAGAGACTCAATTGCTCATAAGGAAAGACATTTAATATTACTTATGGCTTGTTACGTTTTGGGAGGTTCAAAGAACACAATACACACTGAGGATATAATGAACCAAGCTTTTTTATGGAATACAGATAAGTTTGGTTGGAGAAAAAAAAAATATAAAAATTATCCAAACACTCTTCCACTATCACAAGGTTTGTTCAGGGCTAGAACACTAGGATTTTTAAAAGGTACATATGATCAACAATATTTGTCTAAAGACGGTTGGACTCTAACTGATAAAGGTTTGGAAAAAGCCGATTCTTTATCAAGCCTTGTAAATGTCAAAACATCTAAAAAAACTTTATCTCAATTTCAAAAAAAGATTCTTTCAGAATTTAGAAAACACGAAAATTTTCATTTAGAGGGTAAAGATTTTACAATCTATCATCTTGCAGATATCTTAAATATTTCTGTAAATAATTCCCCTCTTATGAATAGCTCCCTCATAAAAATTTATAGATGGGCAAAAATTTCAGATGATAAAGACGTTTTACAGTTAATTGAAAAAAAAATTAAAAAGCAAAAAAGTTTTAAGAAATATTTAAAGGAGGCATTAACAGAAATATGAAAAAAACACGTATTCCAGAGTGGAAAGATGTAGAAGGATCTAAGAGAATTTCTCAACAGACAATGTTGAAATCAATAACAAGTTTAACCCAGGCTCTGGTTGAATTGATCACAAATGTAGATGATGCATACGAAAGATTTAATAGTCCAAATAAGAAATATAGGGGAAATTGTGCAGTATTTTATGATCGTGGTGGGGAAACAAGGCCTACAACTATAAAAGTTTCTGATAGAGCTGCAGGAATGGATAGTGAAAAACTTTACTCAGTTTTAAAAAAACATGGAGACAAAGTAAAGAGTGAGGGAGCTAGTCGAGGTTTTTTTGCAAGAGGACTTTTAGATACCTCATCAATAGCAGATGTTTTTATTCAAACAGTTAAAAATAAAAAAATTACTACAGCACAAATCAAACACCAGACAATGCAATATAAAATAATTGATAAAGATGTGGCCTTAAATCAAGTAAACAAAACATTAGCAAAAAATATAGATGGATTTGATTATTTTAAAAATAAAAAACTTAGGGATGGAACAGAAATAATTTTAAAGATACCTCCTAAAATAATAAATATACCTCAAGTAAAAAGTTTAGTTAATAATTTAAAAACACAGTATCAATTAAGAAATATTCTATCTGATGACAAGAATACAGAATTTAAAAATACCCTAGACCTAACTTTATTTGATAAAAAAAAAGAAAAATACCCAATATCTTTTACTTCCCCTAAGGCAGAATTAGTTCAAGAAAAAATTATTAATTTAGAACCTAGGGAGGGAAAAAAAGTTAAAGCAGTATTTAAGTTATTTAAAACCAAAAACCCAATGGATGAATTATCACAAGAGTATCGACATTATGGTATATTGGTCCAGGGAATTAAAGCAATATACGAAAATTCATTTTTAGAAGAGTCCTTAGATAATGAGTCTATTTTAAAATCTTACTACGGAGTTTTAAAATGTGATTATATAGATGAATTGGCTCATGAATGGGAGAACAAAAGAGCTAAGGATCAAAAATATTCATCTGACAACAGAATTCCCATCCACGATCAAGAAAGAAGAAAAGGTCTGTCTAAAGATCATCCATTTATTAAAAATCATTTATTTAAAGAACCTATTAAAATTTTAAATGAAATAGTAATAAAACATAGAAAAGAAGTTGGTAGCGATATAACTGATAAAGAAGATTTAGAGCAACAAAAGAAGAAATTTGATATTTTACATCAAGAACTTAAAGATTACGAAAATTTAAACGGAAAAAAATTACCCTATGGAAAATGGTTAGTATTTCCAAAAGCATTAAAAATAAAAGAGGGAGAAACATCATCATTCAGAGTTTATACAAATTTAAGTGAAATAGATATTAAAGATGAAGTTGAAATAAAATTTCCTGATAAATACAAAAATTTTGTGCTTCCTAAACAATTAAAATCTAAATTTAAAATAAACCCCCTAAGAGAAGAACAATGTTATGCAACATTTGAAATTGAGGGTTTAAAAGAATGTGATTATTTTGATATTAATATAATGTATAAAAATAGTTTAAAAACTCAAATAAGAGTTAGCGTTTACTTAGAAAAAAATCGCGAATTTAAAAAACCATTAGAGTTTGAGAAAGACACATATTTTGTTAAAGAAAATGCAAATAAAAGAACGGTGGTTTATGCTCAATATCCAGACTTTATCGATGAAAAAGAAATTAAATTAGACATATCTAATTCAAATCAAAAAGCATTAGGTTGCCAATCAAAAGTAACCCTTAAATATGTTGAGGGAACGAATTTTTTAAAAGGTGAGATAAAAGTAAGAGGAATTAAGCTTCAAGACAGTTCTATTATTTCTGTAAGTCACGATCCGTACACAGCATCTGCAAACGTGCATATTAAAAAAGATAAAGACGAGCAAGGTACAGAATATAAACCAATTTATGTAACCCATTTCTTAGGAAAAAACATAAGAGCTGCATGGAGTCCAAAAAAAGAAAATATTCTGGAAATAACAACTGATCATCCTCTAGTTCGCTACTATCTTGGTGCCAAAGAACCTATAAATGGTAAGTTTCCTAATTTCAAAACACCTCAGTGGAAAATGTTTTTTAATGAAATTTTGGCGCAAGCATTTGCAGAAAAAATGGTTTCAATGAATTGTGCACAAAAACCAGAGTCCTATGAAACCTTAGCAGCAATAAATAAATCAGATATTAAAGAAACGATGGCTGTAGCTAATAAATATTATACAAATGAATTCAACAAATTTATGAGCTTACTCCATAGTGAGAAAGTAACCTAAATTATTTATTATTTGAATTTATGAAAGAAAAATTTATCGATTTTGTTGAAAAATTTTACAAATTTATTGAGACTAAAGATTTTGATCCAGAAAATATTGATGACAGAAAAATTGTTCAAAAAAGAATTGATATGATGATGAATTGTAAATTAATGAAGTACTGGATCAAACAAAATATCTTATTTGGAAAAGATGAAATATTTACTAATGAAGTTTTAATGTATTTAATTGATTGTGCTACAGATTTTCATGACGAAAAAGAATTCCTAAAAAAAATTAAACCTAACTCTAATTTATGGATATTAAATCTTGATATTAGAGTTTCAAAAGTTGTAAAAAAAAATTAAATGAAATTTAAATTACAAACAATAAAAGATTTTTTCAAATTAAAAGAAAAGAAAGGCTTGAAACCAATTTTTTTTGAAAAAATAGGAGATAAAAATACTTCTACAGATGATTTAGTTAAAAATTTAATTATGCAACTGGAAGCAAACGGTTTTAAAATAAAGAACAAAAAAAAAGAGATTTGATTTATCTCTAAATGATCTAGTCTATGATCTAGTTTATTGTTTAAATTGATGAGTCTTTAAGCGATTTATTTTTAATGAAATTTAAATAGTCGGTATAACTAGTACGAGGTAGTGTGAGCTAGTGTGAAGTAGTGTGTACCTCTAACGCCGTAAATAATCGCCAGCTTCCTGTATCATTTTCCACAGTTTACTTGCGTTTTCTTTATTCACATTCCCCCAATTCTTGTTTTATCTCTTTTGTTTCTAGTTAGTTTCTAGTTATCCTATAAAATCCTACATTTTAATAAATGAAGATTTTACCATGAACTGGACAATTTTTTTAAAACTTTAACATGAAAGTTTATGGTGGGGGCTAACGCCCCCACAGGCTTAATTTAGTTATTAATCTAAGCTATAAATTGTAACTGATTTTTCTTTATCAACTTCGTTAGCACTTATAAATAAGTTCCGTTGTGGAATAGCAACCAAACCTTCTGGTCCAATACCCGTTGGTAAAATAGCAACTAATTCTGGGTTTTTCAAATCGTTTGCTTTATAAACGCCGATAGCATTTGCTCTTTCAGCACCAACAAAGATATAACGTGTACCACCATATATTGCTACTTCAACTGACTCTGGTTCTACACCTTTTTTCTCTGCACGTTTTTCTGGCCAGTAACCTGCTGAAGCGAGTGCTCTTTCATATGACGAACCTGACTCGTATACCACTGAACCATTTTTATTGAAGATTGTCCATCCACGACTACCACCACGCTTTGCTTGACCTGGTGCTTCATGTTTATAGTCACCTTCATTTGCGGTTGCAAAATGATCATTGCCAATCCATTTAACTGCATCTGGCTCTCTTCTAACATTTTCAATACTGTCAGCCATGTTTAGTTTACCATCTTTTTTATTATCGATACCTACAAGTGTTACTAATCCTGCATCAAATTCTGAAATTATTTTTCCATTTCGATCAATAACCGCCATCCAGTTATTCTCTTGCATAGTAACAACTATTTCACCTAAATTATTGATATCAACAAACTCAGGCTCTGGATCGTTAGGAGCAATAGTTGAAAAACCAACTAGGTCCGCTTTAGTAACACTGTTATCTGCTAAATTAACAATTGCCACAAAACCCCCTGGAAGTTGTGGAATTTTTTCATCATTGATATCTTCGTTACGCTCATTTTCAATAGCTACTGCCACAAAAGTTCCATCTGGACTAACTGCAACCGAGTCTGGTTGTCCGCCTAATTCAACTTTTGCAACTTCTTTCCCTGAGGCAAGATCAACAACTAATAAGTGACCACTTGGTTCTACATAGTTTGGAGAAGTATTAATACCTACAAATGCTTGTCCATTTTTGATTGCAACACTAGTTGGTTCACCACCCAAATCCATTGAGCCTAATGGTTTCGGATTTGCTGGATCAGCAATATCAATCATGCCTAATGCGTTTGCAGGGCTATCGCTATATACCAGTTTCATGCCATCTGCTGTTGCCGCAATTATTTCTGCTGATGTTTCTTCTGCACTAGGGTTATTTGCTGGTGTTCCAAATTTCCCAATTTCTTTAAAATCTGCATTTACTGTGCTAACAAATGCGGTCGAAGCCAGAAGGCCTGCTAAGATAAGTTTTATCATTATATATTCCTTTTTTGATTTTCTGAAAAGTTATCTAAATAAGATGAAAAATTTGTAACAGTTTAATTACAATTATATTTTATCTCTCTATGTGCTGGTCTTGTGCTGGTTGTCCTATAATCTATAGGATAATATTTCAATTAAGCTTTAGTTGATATTCGTAATTTTCTTCAGACCAAAAAGATTTGATATAAGCTAAAACACTATCAATTTCTTTGTCAGACAGTTTGTCGTCAAAACCAATCATCTTACCTTCGTAATTATTTACTAACCTTGCTAGTCCATATTTTATAATAGCATGAAGTGTTTTGTCATCATGATGCCAAGTGTGCCCAGTTCCATTTAAAGGTGGAGCTTTTCGATGTCCATCTTCATCCACACCTTTCCAATCTTCAGCACCTGACAAATTTACCATATGACAAGAAGCACAATTATTTTGATAAGCTAATTTTCCTCTCTCTATCATTATTTTAGATTCTGTAGTAATTGGAAAATGATTATGAGCAATGCTACTTCCAGTTAATGATATCGAAAAAATTATTAAAAATATAAGTTTCATTTAGATTATTTATAAGACACGTATTTAATTTTTCAACTGTACCAAAATGTACATGAACGATTTTAAAATAGGTTTAAAGACCAATTTGTCACTGCAATAACCACAAGATAACGTGCCACTTTCCCTATAGCAACCAGGACTAAAAAATCTAAGAAACGAATTCGCATAGTACCCGCAACAAAAGTTAGTGGATCTCCAACTATAGGCAACCAAGCAAACAATAAAGACCATTTACCATACTTCAAAAACCATTTGGAAGATCGCTTCATTTGCTTTTGATTAAATGGAAACCATTTTTTGGACTCAAATTTTCTAGAATAAATTCCCAAAAACCAATTAAAAGATGAACCAAGTATGTTACCCAAGCTTGCTACAAGCAGTAATATGAAATTATTATAAGATTGAACAGCCATAAGTCCTGCAAGCGTAATCTCTGATGATAAGGGTAAAATAGTAGCTGCTAAAAAAGAAACGACAAAAAGAGTTATATAACTCACATTTCAAACTCAAGAAGGTTTGCATTAGCATTGCTACAAACTAACAAACTAAGAACTATTATCCCTAAAAGTTTTTTCATTTTGTTAATCAACTGGAATATTGTTTTTAATATCAACATCACTGTAACTTTTGCCAAATCTTATCTCATCAAACAACATTACAGTTGTTGGAATTTTATTTTCCCATTTATATTTGAAAGGTTTTATTATATTTTTTTGACCACTGGGTTGTGTCATTGTCTTCATATTTTTTGGTTTATTTTTATTTATATGAGTTAAGTAATCGCCCAATCTGAATTTATAAATACCGTATCGCATATTAATTTGCTGCCTATTACTGCTCCATCCGTGACTTTTAGATTCTTTGATATGTTTGCTGTTTACAAATGGAATATAATGTGTGCACTCATCAATTTGCTTACCATTCCACCACAGTTCAAAATATTTTTCACCTTTAATTCTTTCTCTGCTATAATTTGCTTTAATTATAAAATCGTTCCAAGTTCCTTTTACAAATTTACTTACTTCACACCTCTTGTAGTGACCTAATCTTAATTGAAAACCAGATCCTTGAGTTGAAACTATCCAAAGTGGCATATCAACACCCATCATTTTTGACTGGAACATTGACATCTTTGAAGCCACATAATCATATCCAAACTCATCAGGGATATATAAACTTAACGAATAATATACAGGATCTTTAAATTTTTTACTTGAATAATGTAATTTTTTTAAATGTCTTTCTGTTCTATGAGCACCCCATTTACAATCTTGTTTTTTACATTCCCCATGTCTTATTTCAAACTTTTGAGCTGACTTACCTGCACGAACATTATCAGTTATTATTTCAAAATGTTTTTTTATATCCATATGATGCCACTTTGTTTTTTTAACTGTAACTGGTTCTGCATAACCTAAACTACAAACAAATAAACTTAGTATCACGATCTCTAAAAGTTTTTTCATAATCCAAGATTATCAAATCTCGAACCATGAGTCTATTTGCTTTAAAAAATAGCTATTTGATTTATCTCAAATAACACTAGAATTCCGACTAGAATTTTTTCTAATTAGACTTATATTTTAAGAATTTATTCTATGTTAATTTTTGATTACTTAAATAAGTACTGTAGAATAATGCAGCTTAATGCAGGATAGGTTAAACTGCTAATCCCCCAAATAATCGCCAGCTTCCTGAATAATTTTCCAGAGTTTACTTGCATTCTCTTTATTCACACCTACTAAAATCTTAAATTAACCCTTAATTATCCTGTTATCCGATAAAAAATACTTTAAACCTAGAAGTTATTTTAATTCAATAATTTTTTTTTAGCTTTTTCAAACTCTTCCTTAGACAATGCACCTGAGTCTAAAAGTTCTTTTAGCTCTTTCAATTTTTTAACTATATCTTTATCAGCTTCAGTCTCTTTTTTTGTTTTTGTTTCTTTTTTTTCAACCTCTTTTTGTGTGCTGTTTGATGAAGATGTCTTATTATCAAAAAATCCAAGCTCAGTTAATAAAGTTATAGTCTTTCCTGACCTTATATCTTTTCTTTTAAGCCTTCTCTTTTTTCTATTAGTTCCGTTATCCCAGACTATTCTATAGCCATTTGCAAATAAATAGCATTCCTGTCCTGATTTTTTTTTACAATCTCCGACAGCCATACCTGCATAATGTTGATTATCTACTTGAGTCACTCTTAAAGGATGTTTTATAAAAGAGTAGAATGCCCCATCTACTGATATTGCCATGAGACCTGGCTTCCAAGCTTCTTTTTGTTTTTTAGCATAAACACCATTTTTACCTCCACTAAAAAAGTATTCTATAACATTTGCAGTATGTTCAGTTACTTTTAAAGGGCCGGTACCTTTTTTGTAGCCAGTTGATACTCCTGCAAGTGAATTACCACACAAAAATAAACATAGAAACATGATGCCCAAAAATCTCTTCATGATAAAAAAGTATCAAAAAGTTATTAATTTTACTATTTAATTTATTCTTTATTATCGAGTTATAAATCGAGTTTTTAATTAAATTGATGAGTCTTTAAGCGATTTATTTTAAGCTAACTTTTTAGGTTCCGCATAAGTACATAAGAATTGTGTGGGTTAATTCGGATTAATTTGAACCTCTAATCCCGTAAATAATCGCCAGCTTCCTGTATCATTTTCCACAGTTTACTTGCGTTTTCTTTATTCATACGACTTCAAACCTTGATTTATCTAAATCTGGTATAGTCTGCGGTATAGTATCCTATAAAATCCTATAACCTAGAATCAAAATCTCTAAATGTTTTTTCATTCATTAAAAATTTTTTCTCTAACATATCCTACTTCAGTAGTTTTAAAATGCTTGAAGGGTACATTTGTATCTTCAATTGCTTTAATAGTCTCTTCTGTAATATTCCCGTAAACTTCTATTTCAAATCTGTCAGCAATCTCTTGATGCTTTTCAACATAGGCTTGAACAGGGGGATTATTAAGGTGATGCACCATAGCTTCACTGTTTCGGTAGACTTCACTCCATGTAAATTCTAAAGGATCTGTTGGATCTTGATCAAAAGTATGAATAAGCATATCTGGTTCTGACTCTTTAACGGCATCATCTGCTTCTTTTGCTATCTTAAGATATTCTTCAACCTTACCTTCTTTAACACGTATTCTAGCTATTAAAATAAAAGGATTAGACATTGACTAAAATTTATATACATATTTTTAATTATTAATCAATAGTCTCAAAAGCTAGTACTAAAAAAACCAAGAACCACGATCCCTAAAAGTTTTTTCACTTAAAATCCGCCTCGCCAATTATTTTTAGATTTGAAGTCTTTTTCTTCTTGTTTGGAGGTAGGTCTAAATAAATAAAAACCTACAACAACAATAACGAATATACCTAAAATAATTTCAATCATGCAAAGGCTAGGATTTAATTTTGTAACCTTTTTTGAGCAAAACAGATACGACTGTTACACAAATTATTAAAAAAAATACCATTGAGCTAATGCTGATCCAAATATTGAAATCAGAAACTCCATAGAACGCATATCTTAAACCATTAATTAAATATACTACCGGATTAAAATAAGTGACAGTTTGCCAGAACTCTGGCAACATATCTAAAGAATATAAACTTCCCCCCAAAAAAACCATAGGTGTAACCACTAATGTTGGAACAATTGACATTTGCTCAAAGTTAGAACTCATCAAGCCAATTAAAAAACCAAATAAAGCAAAGGTAAAAGCCACTAGAACCAATAAAAAAATCATTAACAATGGATACATCACTTGAACTTCTACAAAAAAAGTAGCCGTAATAAAAATTACTACACCTACTAATAAAGTTTTAGTCGCACCTGCTCCAACAAATGCAAGGACAATTTCAAATGTAGAAATTGGAGCTGCTAAAATTTCATACATGGTACCGTTAAATTTTGGAAAAAAAATACCAAATGATGTGTTACTAATTGATTGGGTTAGCAACGTAAGCATTAATAAACCTGGAACAATAAAAGATCCATAACTGATACCATCAATATTCTCCACATAACCTCCTATCACTGAACCAAAAACGATAAAGTATAAAGAGGTTGAAAGCACTGGTGAAAAAAGAGATTGCAACAAAGTTCTTTTAAAACGATCCATTTCATGCAGATACATGGCCCTAAATGCATAATAATTAAATTTCATTATTCTCCTTTACTAAATTAACAAATATCTTCTCTAAAGTAGTTTGTTCAGTTTTTAAATCCTGTAGCTTTAAACCTGCATCTTTTAAATCTTTAAGTAAGTTAGTTATCCCAGTACTTTCTGAATTGACATCATAAGTGTATTCTACTGTTTTGTTATCTTTACCTATTTCTAAATTATATTTACCTAAACTATCAGGAATTTCACTAATTTCACTTTGAAGATTTACACTTAACTTTTTCTGACCCATCTTTTTTAATAATTCTTTTGTTTCATCAATAACAATTATTTCCCCTTGATTAATAACTGCTACCCTATCTGCTATTGCTTCTGCTTCTTCAATATAATGGGTGGTTAGAATAATCGTTACTCCAGTTTTTCTTAAATCTTCAACTACTTTCCACATATCTCTTCTTAACTCAACATCAACTCCTGCTGTTGGTTCATCTAAAAATAATATTGAAGGTTCATGAGATAAAGCTTTTGCAATTAAAACTCTCCTCTTCATTCCACCAGATAATTGTCTTAATCTTAGGTCTTTTTTATCCCACATACTTAAATCTTTTAAAATTTTTTCTATATGTTTTGGGTTAGGTTTTTTCCCATTTAACCCTCTTGAATAAGAGACATTGTTAAAAACAGTTTCAAATAATTCTAATGTTAACTCTTGAGGGACTAATCCAATTTTTGAACGTGTCTCTCGATAATCTTCAATAATATCAAAATTTTCAACAGTTACTTTTCCAGACGAAGGTGTAACAATACCACATATAATACTGATTAAAGTTGTCTTACCAGCACCATTTGGTCCTAGGAGAGCTATAATCTCTCCTTTTTTTATTTCTAAGTTAACTTTTTTTAAAGCTTCAAATCCGTTATCATAAACCTTTGAAAGATTGTTAATGGATATTTGATTAGCAGACATGTAGTTGGGTATATAGAGACATTTTACTCAATTACAATATCTAGCCTAATTTATTCAAATGAAGACAATGAACACTAAAAAGTTTTTTATCATCAACCCAAGTTTTCTTAATTCTCCATCCAGCTTCACTAGTTAAGTTTTTGAAGGATCTAATCGTGTATTTATGAGAATTCTCAGTGTGAATCTCTTCATTTTTTTTAATTAAATATTTTGATCCATTGATTTTAATATTGTTGTTTTTTTTAGATTTTAATCTCATCTCAATTCTTTTTTTTGGTTTATTATAAATTGCTAAATGTTTGTAGGAATTTAAGTTTATATCTCCACCCAATTCGGTGTTTATTCTTTGTAAAATGTTTTTGTTGAACTTTGCAGTTATGCCTTTTTTATCATCATAAGCAGAAATTAGAGTTGGGATATCTTTAACTAAGTCGACGCCAATGATAATTTTTTTTGCTTTAAATTTTGATTTAAGCATTTTTAAAAATTTGACAGCATCTTTTTTTTCAAAATTCCCAAGAGTTGATCCAGGAAAAAAAATAATTATATTTTCTGATGATTTAATCTTAAAAGGTAGTTTATTATTTTTTGAAAAGTCATATCCTTTTGGAGTAATAGCTAATTTTGGAAATTTTTTTTTAAAACCGTGTGATAACTTTGTTATATAATCTTCAGAAATATCTAAGGGTATATATTTTTTTGGCTTATCTAAGCTGCTTAGGAAAATAGCTATTTTTTTGATGTCTCCAGCGCCAGGTTCAATTAAAACCGCACTTTTGCCTATTTCATTAGCAATTTCGGTTTTATTATCTTTTAAAATTTTTCTTTCAGTTCGTGTTGGGTAATATTCTTCTAACCTAGTAATTTGTTCAAAAAGCTTTGATCCATAAAAGTCATAAAACCATTTAGAACTTAGCTTCTTATTTTTCTTACTTAATCCGAGACTTACTTCTTGTAAAAATGTTTTCATTTTATATCTGGCATTACTAAAAGACGACTAATTGGCATTGAAAATTGTCCTTTTCTTTCAGAATGACTGCTCCCATTTGATATTGCTAGTATGTTGGATAGACTTGCAATCATTGATTTTCTTTTATCTGGCTTTAATACAAATGCAGCATAAAAAAACCCTGCCGCAATTTCAGCTACTTGAGTAACAGGTCCTTCCATAGATACAACATTTGTTTCGATAGTCACTTTTGCTTCTGGAAAAGCCTTACGTGCAAGATTACTCAGGCTTTCAGATCCTCTTATCCTTGGATCACCTAAATCAATCTTTCCATAACTAGGCATTTCCTCTTGCACATAACTATAAATTAAATCGTGTACTTCTTTGTAGCCTGGTGCTGAATTCATTGGCCCATCAACTAACGCTGCAAACTGACCCTTAGAGGTTAAAATTCTTCTAACTTCATCTAAAACAGGAGCTATTGGGTCCATCAATGTTAAAGCCCAATGACACAACACTATATCGACAGAGTTATCATTGATTGCTGTCAAATTTTGTGCTTTTGATTCAATAAGATTAACTCCACTGTTTAAAAGAAGATTCTTAGCTAATCCTAGTTCTTCAGGACACATATCTATACCATTTAAATTTAAATTTTTATTGCGATCAAATAAGATTTTTAATAATGGCCCTGATCCACATGCAAGATCTAATACATTTAAACTTTCATTATCAGGCACAAGTTCAGCTAGCCATTCATAACTATTACGTCCAGTTTCGTCACGACAGGTAGTTGCACACGCTTCAGTAAATCCTGTATGTTCTTGATGGACAGTTCTTAAATGATCAACTAAAGCATCACTATCAGGATGTAGATTGCGAGTAAGACTATCAGTCCAGTTAGAATTAAGTCCCATCTGACTATTTATCTCTTTCATGATTTATCTTTAACTGGCCAACAAATTGGATTTAGTGAACTAGCAGCTACGTCCCCTGGTTTGACGTTTGGCATAAATTTTTGCCAGTCACCAGAGACCATTGTAGGTGAATTAACTACTCTCGCTCCGTCGCGGTAATAAGTGTTGGCTAGAGCCACCCGGCTACGATTAGTACGATTGCGTGAAGCGGTATGAAAATTTAAATTATGATGAAAGCTAACTTCGCCTAGTTCAAATGGAGTTTCATTCACACTTACATTATTTTTTGAAAAAACGTCTGAGACACCACGGTCATATCCAGTGCCAGTCTTTTTAAAAGTAACAGCGTTAACTAATTTGTGGACGTCGAGTGGATAAGCAAAAGAGAGTGGTCCCATCTCAAGAGGAATCGGCTGTGCTGGTGCCCAAGCAGTGAGTACGTCATTAGTATCCAGGGGAAAATGATGATCATCAAAGTGCCATGGGGTACGACCACAACCAGCTTGTTTAGCTAGTACATTGTCATGGTAAAGTCTTACAGCTGGTACTCCAAGAAGATCAGCTGAAATTTGCCCCAGGCGTGGTGATAATACGTAAGCACGAAGTAGTGCGTTGTCAGGCCAAATCATTTCAAGACTAAGGAAACGTTCATGTGCTCCATTATCTGGGTCAACCTTAAACTCTTCCTTTAATAGATTAATTAACTCAGCTCTAAGTTTTAGAACAGCTCCAGGTGAAAAAACTCTTTTTAGTTTTATGAAACCATTTTTTTTAAAAAAGTCAATTTGATCGTTAGTTAACTGGTATGGCTTAGCTAATTCTGAGATAACTTCATCATCACTAGGTATTGCAATATCTGGTAAAGGATCAGCATTAATGATTTCATCCTCTTTTACGTCATTATCTGCAAGACTAACGTACCAGTCCCACCAGGCCTGATTATCCTTATCCCATGGTTTACTAACATCTGCATCATCAGATATTTTAGAATTTAAATGGTTATCGGGATTATTCATTTGAAGTGTTCTTATAGTTTTATTTTGTATTAGAAAGAGCGCGTTTTGACATGGGTTATTTGATTTATCCCAAAAAGTTCTAGCCTTTCTTAAATTGGTGAGACTTTAAGTGATTTATTTTTTTTTGAGAGTTAAATGCTCCATATTACTAGGGTAAATTAATTTAGATTAGTTTGTGTTAGGTTGTTCAGCTAAATCCAAAATTACCGACCTATAAACTTAAATTTGGATTAATCTCTAAAGTTTATAAATTCAATTGGCAGTCCAATATCAATAGCTTCTATTGCAGATATTGCTTCTTGAAGATCATCTCTTTTTTTTCCTTGAGCTCTTAATTCTTCTCCTTGAATTTTAATTTGAATTTTAAGTTTTAGTTTTTTTACATCAGCAATAATCTTCTTGGCATTTTCTTGGCTAATACCTTCTGCTAATTCACTGACTTGCCTGATGGCTCCACCCGATGCACTTTCTGAGTTTTTAATAATTATTATTCTTGGGTCTACTTTTCTTCTTATAAGATGAACTTGTAATAATTCATTTACTTGTTTTAATTTTAATTCATCCGGCGCTAGGGTAGTGATTATTTTTTCTTTTCTTTCAATTGAAATATTTAGTCCTTTAAAATCATATCTATTGGTAATTTCTCTTAAACAATTAGCAAGAGCATTATCAAATTCTTGATAATTAATTTTACTTATTACATCAAATGAGGGCATAATTTTTTAATATTCCTTACAATAATGTATTTTTGAATTAGAACAACCTTTGTTAAAGCTAATTTGTTTACCTTTTCTTTATTCATTATTATACTTTATAAAATTTTAGTATATTTTAATTTTAAATGCATAAAGGTAAAATTAAAATTCATATAAGAAATAATCACTGGAAAAAAGGATCTTTGCCTTGTGATTTAGAAGGTGAAAAAAATAGTAGTGTTCCAAAAGGTTTATTTGAAAATTTCCTTAACAAACATCCTGAGATTAAAGATAAGGTTTCATATTTAGTGGATTGGGACGATGACAATTGGAAATCTTCAATGGAGGACGCAGATATTTTGCTTACATGGAATTTTCCAACAAATAATTTAAGTAAAATTGCACCAAATTTAAAATGGATACATATCGTATCAGCAGGTGTTAATCATCTTTACCCATTTGATTGGGTTAAAAAAGATTTAGTTTTAACAAATAGTAGCGGTATACACTCGAAAAAGGCTGGTGAATTTGGATTAATGAGTATTTTGATGCTTCAAAATCATATGACAAGAATAATTACTAATCAAAAAAAAAAAAAGTTTGTAACTTTATTAAGCAATCCAATTGATTGTAAAAAAGTTGTTGTAATTGGAACTGGATCATTAGGGGGGTCTATGATCAAACATATCAGTTCATTAGGAGCAAAAGTAATTGGAGTTAATAGAAGGGGTAAGGAAGTTGAAGGATGTTCAAAAGTTATAACATTTGATAGGATTGATGAAGTCTTACCCGAGACTGATTTTCTTTATTTAGCAGTTCCAGAAACAAAAGAAACAAAAGGATTAATAAATAAGAAAAGATTAGATGTTCTTAAAACTACGTGTGGAATTGTTAACATTGGTCGCGAATCTGTGATGGATTACGAACATCTAAGAAAAAAATTAACAAAAAATGAAATTGCTGGAGCTATTTTAGATGTTTTTTCAGAAGAACCTATAAACAGAAATTCTAAATTTTGGAATACTCCAAATCTGATAATTACACCTCACATATCTTCAGATAGCAAAGGAAATTATATCGAAATGGTTTTAGAAAAATTTTTTAAGAATTTAAAACTATTTATTGATAAAAAAGATTTGCTTAATCAAATAGATCCTAATTTAGGTTATTAGTCTATTTTGGTAACCAAGAATTATATAAAGGATGATCAATGTTTATCGGAAGTTTGACACTTTTATTTTGTCTTGATGAGCTGTAAACGGCTGTTACAAATTCTAATGATTTTCTAGCGTCTAATAAAGTCACTTCATCACTAATTTTTCCATCAAGTTTGTTAGCTACTTCATCAAACATTCCTGCGTACCAGGATTTAGGTTTTTCAACTTTTGATAATACTTCATCAATTTGACTTTGTGTAATAGGAGCTCTTGGCAAAAATACCCATTCATCATCAGCAGGATGATAAGGTTTGTCCGGAGATGCTGACGACTCAGCAGTTAGTCCATCAAAACAGAATTTCAGTCTACTGGTATCATTTGCTGCACCAAGGGTGATAGAGCTAGAGACTAATGTCCCATCTTCCATTTCAATTGATAAAGATGCACAGTCTTCGACTTCAATATCGTTTACTCTTGTAGTTAATTTTGCAAATACATTTGAAACTGGTCCTAATATCATACTCACTAAATCATGAATATGTATAGCATGACTTAATATTGCTCCTCCTTGTTCACCATCCCAAGTACCCCTCCAAGGTTTTGAATAATAATCTTTTCCTCTATTCCAATGAGTCTCCAATGAAGCAATTAAAGGTTTTCCAGCAAGTCCCGACTTTATCAAAGCTTTAAATTTAGAAAAT
>JACWDO010000011.1 GCA_014654115.1 Pelagibacterales bacterium SAG-MED17
TAAATATTCCAGTCCAAGTATTATGGGGAAATAAAGGAGTAATTGGAAAGCAGTTCAAACCATTAAAAATTTGGCAAAGATATACTAAAAGAAAAGTTATAGGTTATCCTATAAATTCGGGTCACTTCATTCCAGAGCAAAATCCAAAGGCAACTATTAAGCATCTAACCAATTTTTTTTTGAAGAAAATTAAGTAATTTGTCTTACTTGATGTGATCAATAATCGCGCATATCATTCTTGATAATATTAAATTCAACCTTAAATATACTGAATGTCATCTTTACTAAAAAACTCAGAATTAACTCCAGAAAAAGCAGATAATATTGTTTCAGAGACTCTAAATAATTGTGATGATGGTGAGCTTTATATAGAGGATACAAAATCTGAAACGATTGTATTAGATGACAACAAAATTAAAAGTTCAAATTATACATCAGATTTGGGCTATGGTTTTAGAGCTGTTACAGGTGAAACAGTCGCTTATTCTCATTCAAACGAAATTTCGGAAAAATCTTTAAAAAATTCTAGTGAAAATCTTAAGTCAACTTTAAAAAATAATAGCGGCACATATAATTCCGAAATAAAAAAAACTAATCAAAAACTTTATAAAGACGTTGATCCAATTGAGAGTAAGTCAATGAAATCAAAAATAGAATTACTAAATAATATGAATGAATATGCTAGATCAAAAGATAGCACTGTTAAACAAGTAACAGCCAGCCTTTTAGCAGAAAAGAAGAATGTTGAAATCATTAGATCTGGAGGAGAATTATTATCAGACAATAGACCCTTAGTTAGAATTAATATGTCAGTGATGGTTGAAAAAAATGGTAGAAAAGAAACTGGCGTTTTTGGTATTGGTGGGAGACAAGATTATGATGAATATCTAAAAAATGATAATTGGAAAAAAGTTTGTGATGAGGCTTTTAGGATTGCAAGCACAAATATAGAGAGCAAACCATCCAAAGCAGGTGAAATGAAAGTTGTATTAGGACCTGGATGGCCTGCAATTTTAATTCATGAGGCCGTAGGGCATGGACTAGAGGGAGATTTTAATAGAAAAAAAACCTCAGCTTTTCATGATTTAGTTGGTAAAAAAGTTGCTAGTGATGGAGTTACAATAATTGATGATGGAACATTAGATAATAGAAGAGGAAGTTTAAATATTGATGATGAGGGAACGCCTACAGAAAGAACTGTTTTAATAGAAGATGGTATCTTAAAAAATTTCATGCAAGACCGTTTGAATGCAAGATTAATGAATACAAAATCAACAGGAAATGGAAGAAGAGAAAGTTATAAACATGTCGTAATGCCTAGAATGAGAAATACGATAATGCTAGGTGGATCAAGCACTCAAGAAGAAATGATTAAGTCCGTAGACAAAGGTATTTTTGCTGTAAGCTTTGGTGGTGGTCAAGTTGACATTACTTCAGGAAAATTTGTTTTTAATTGTACAGAAGCTTATGAGATTATAAATGGAAAAATTGGAGCTCCAATTAAAGGAGCTACTTTAATTGGTGATGGACCATCTTCTTTAAAAGAAATATTAATGGTTGGAAATGATATGATGTTGGATCCTGGTATTGGAACATGCGGTAAAGCCGGACAAGGTGTGCCAGTAGGTGTTGGACAACCATCTTTACTTATCAATAATATGACTGTTGGTGGAACTCAACTGTAAGAAAATGGTAAAAGATCAAGATTATCTAAAAAAAATTGCAGATATATGCCTTACTAAATCAAAAAAATTAGGTTCATCTGATGCAAATATATTAGTGCAAAGTTCTGTTTCTGAAAATGTAAATGTAAGAAATAAAAAACTTGATGGATCTGAAAGGTCTGAAAACCTTGGAGTAGTTCTTACAACGTATTTAGGTAAAAGAAAGTCCTCAATAGCCTCATCAAATCTTAAAGAAAGCAATTTAGATGAGTTAGTAAATAGATGCATTGAAACAATGAAAATTACACCTGAGGATGAATATAACTCATTACCAGATAAAGACCTCCATTTTAAAGGATTAAAAGACTTAGATTTGTATGACGAAACTCATTTAAGCAATGAAGAAAAGATTAATTTTATAAAAGAAGCAGAAGAAGAAGCTTTTTCAAATGACAAAATAATAAATACTAATGGATCTGGATTTGGTGAGAACAAATCAAATTTTTTGTTAGCTAATTCAAATGGATTTGCTGATGGATATAAAACTTCACAATTTACTGCATATTGTGAAGTTGTTTCAAAAAGCAATGGAAGTATGGAAAGAGATTATGAATATACCAGCAAAAGGTTTTATAGTGATATTTTAAAACCTAAACAACTTGGATCTATTGCAGCAGAGCATGCAATAAAGAAATTAAATCCAAAAAAAATTAAAAGTGAAAAAATTAGTCTCATATTTGATAAAAGAATTTCAAAAAATTTTTTATCGATTTTTGCAAGTGCAATATCATCAAGTGCAATAGCAAAAGGTACTACATTTTTAAAAGATAAATTAAATAAACAAGTTTTTAACTCTGAAATAAACATACTGGACTACGGAAATATAAGAAAAGCTAATGGATCTCGTTATTTTGACATTGAAGGTATAGCTGTAGTTAACCTTGATTTGATAAAGAATGGTATTCTCCAAGATTATTTAATTGATACTTATAATGGAAAAAAAATAAACAGAAAGTCTAACGGTAGGGCAAGCGGAACAACAAATTTGTATTTTCAAAATGGATCAAAAACATTTGAAGAACTAATAAAATCAGAAAATAAAATCTTGTACATTAAAGAAACTATTGGCCATGGCACAAATATTATTAATGGTGATTATTCTGTAGGAGCATCTGGTATGATGATAGAGAATGGAGAGTTTTCATATCCTGTGAGTGAAATTACAATTGCTGGAAATTTAAATGATATTTTTAAAAATATAACTTTAGCCGACGATTTAGAATTTAATTATGCAACGAATTCACCAACAATGATGGTTGAAGGTATGGTTGTTGGTGGAAAATAATTTCTAAATGAAAAAAATAATAACTACTTTTTTTGCTATTTTTTTTATTACTACCTCATCAAATTCCAATGAATACGAAATAAGATTAAATGATTTATTTGAAAAGTTAAAAATTCAAAACCATTCAATTGCAATTGATACTGAGATGAAAATCTGGGATATTTGGACCAAACATCCCACTAATCAAAATTTAACTTCTTTGCTATCAAGAGGAACAAAATTTATGAACCAGGAACAATATTCTGTTGCTGTTGATATATTTTCAACAGTAATTAAAAAAGATCCTAAATGGGCAGAGGCTTGGAATAAACGTGCAACTGTCTTTTATTTAATGGGTAAATATCAAGATTCTCAAAATGATATAGATAAGGTATTAAAACTGGAGAAAAGACATTTTGGAGCATTATCAGGACAGGGTCTCGTTCAAATCAAATTAAAAAATTACGAAAAGGCTTTAAAGAGTTATGAAAAAGTAAAAGAAATTTATCCATCCATGAGGTCACCTGAAATAATGATACCACAGATTAAAGAATTGATTAAAAATCAGTCTGTGTAAATGAAAAAATTAATAATAATATTTTTAATTCATATTTTTTCATTTAATTCCGCTTATTCTTTAGATGAAATTCTTCCTTCTTTAAAAGAAGGAGGAAAAATAATATTTATTAGACATGCGCTTGCACCGGGGAATGGAGATCCAGAAAATTTTGATTTAAATGATTGTTCTACGCAAAGAAATTTAAATCAAAGGGGAATTGAACAGTCAAAATTTATTGGAAATATATTTAATAAAAACCAGATTAAAATTAAAGATGTCTTCTCGAGTGAATGGTGCAGATGTAAAGACACTGCTAAATTTGCTTTTAAATATTATCAAACATTTAGCGCACTAAATTCTTTTTATGATATTAGATTTGAGGCAAATGAAGCGAAACAGATAATTCAACTTAAAGAATTTATTAATCAATGGAACGGCAAAGATAATATAATTTTTGTTACCCATTTTGTTGTTATATCTTCAATGCTGAATATAGGGACTTCTTCAGGAGAAATAGTAATCACTGATAAGAATTTAAATATTATTGGATCAATTGATACTTTGTAATATATTAACTTAAGATTTATGAAAACAATATTTATTATAGGATCAAAGAAGCATACTTTAAAATACACTAGAAAAATGCCTGAAGGTGAAATAAAAAAAATGAAATCTTTTGTAACTAATAAGGGCCAAAAGTTAGAAAAAACATCCAAGTTTAAAATAATAAATATCTCAGACGAAAAAACAGCAAGAGTATTAAAGATCAGTTTATAATATTTAATTCAGAAATAGAGACTAAATGAAGAAATCTAAAAGAAGTAATGTTGATCCATTTATCGTAATGGATGTAATGGAGTCCGCTCGAAAAGCAGAAGCTAATGGCAAGCATGTAATTCATATGGAAGTAGGTCAACCAGGAACACCAGCGCCAAAACTTGCCAAACAATTTATTTCAGATGAAATTGCTAATAATGATCTTGGCTATACTGTTACTTTAGGTTTGCCAGAATTAAGAAATAGAATTTCTAAATTGTATGGAGATTGGTACAATATTGATTTAAATACAGACAGAATAATTGTAACAACTGGATCTTCTGGAGCATTTATACTTTCTTTTGCAGCATTATTTGATGTTGGAGATAGAGTAGGTATTGCCGCTCCAGGCTATCCTAGCTATAGACAAATTTTAAAATCACAAGATTTAATTCCAATTGATATTTTTACAGAGTTGCAAAATAAATTTCAGCCTATTCCTAAAGATATCAAAGAAAATAATTTAAATGGTTTACTAGTTGCTTCTCCTGCAAATCCTACCGGATCAATGCTTAATAAAAAAAAACTGGAAGAACTTATTAATACAGCGCATGAAAATGAAGTGAGCTTTATAAGTGATGAGATTTATCATGGAATTCAATATGAAAACAATCCTACATCTGCCTTAGAAATTTCAAATGAATGTTATGTTATAAATTCATTTTCTAAATATTTTTCTATGACAGGCTGGAGAGTGGGTTGGATGATTGTTCCTGAAGATCATGTGAGACAAGTAGAAAGATTATCTCAAAATCTATTTATTTGTCCTCCTCATGTCAGTCAATTAACTGCTTTATCTGCCATGGATGCAAAAGATGAATTAAATTATAATGTAGAGGTTTATAAAAAAAATAGATCAATTTTGTTAGAAGAGCTCCCTAAGGCTGGTTTAAACAAATTTTCTCCTCCAGATGGTGCTTTTTATATCTATATTGATATTTCAGAATATTCGAAAGATAGCCTTAAATTTTGCAAAGAAGTACTTGATAAAGCTGGAGTTGCAATAACTCCTGGACTTGATTTCGACCAAAAAAGAGGAAATTCTACGATAAGGTTTTCATACGCTAGAAGCACTGAGGATATAATTGAAGGAGCAAATAGAATAAAAAAATTTATGAAAGAAGAATATTTAAAATAAGGATGAAAACCGCTCTTTTATTTGGTTCATCTGGATTAATTGGATCAAATTTATTAGATAATTTGATCAATAATAATAATTATAACAAAATAAAAATATTTGTTAGAGGATTACCTTCTATCAATAATTCAAAAGTAGAAGTAATCAAAACTGATTTTTTGGATTTAGAAACCTTGAAAGAAAATTTAATAGGTGACGATTGTTTTTTTTGTATTGGCACAACGCACAAAGATACACCTGATAAAAACGAATATAGAAGAATAGAGTATGACCTACCTGTGCATTTAGCAAAAATTGCAAAATTAAATTCAATTAATAATTTTATTTATGTCTCCTCAATAGGAGCAAACCCAAAAGCCTCAAGCACATATTTAAAAAATAAAGGACAAGCTGAGGAAGAGCTTAAAAAAATAGGATTTTCGAACTTAAGTATTATTCAGCCCTCATTTTTAGTTGGAAATAGAAAAGCCTTTAGAATTAGTGAGGCATTAGGAATTCCTGTAATGAAATTTTTATCCTTATTCTTTTTAGGTGGATTTAAAAAATATACTCCAATAAATGTAGAGATAGTTGTAAAAGCAATGATTAAAATTGCTTCAGAAAATTATAATGAGCAAACTTATTTGTCTGATAGGTTGCAAGAGTTAGGATCTGAATAAATGAGAAAATTAATAATATCAATACCTTTTTTGATTTATATATTTTGTTTTTTGCCATACTCTAAATCAATGGCTTACGAAGAATCTCAGTATGATGTAGTATATAAATCTGAGATTTATGAAGTAAGACACTATAAAGACCGTCTAATTGTCGAAGTTGTAAGCAGAAATGATGACAGTAGTTTTAGAAAACTTTTTAAATACATCTCGGGTCAGAATAATAAATCCCAAGAAATTAAAATGACTGTGCCAGTAACTCAGGGTGAGAAAGAAAATGGATACTATATGCAATTTTATCTTCCATCAAAATTTACAAAAGAGAATGCACCTATACCAACAAATTCAGATATTAAAATCTCAACAATAGAAGAAGGTTTTTTTGCTGTAATAGAATATTCTGGAAGAGCCTCAGATAATAATTTCTTCAAACATAAGGAAATTCTTAATAAAAAACTTTTAGAGGATAAAGTAATCATTAAAGGACCTCCAATAAGAGCAACCTACAATGGGCCTTTTACGCTTCCTATGATGAGACGAAATGAAGCTATGTTTAAAGTTGAGTGGAGTAAATAGATTAACATTTTGTCATATACATTAATTTCTATCAACTGATAGTTTAATTTCATTAATCAGAAAGGTATTTCATGAAAAAATTATTTCTAATTTTATTTGTATTATTTGGTTTAAACAGCTCTGTTTTTGCAGATGGTCATGTAAAAAGAATTTTATCAACTAGTCAGACTGGTATGGGTAACGATATCGTTTATCCATCAGGAAAAGCAAAGATCACGGCTTTTGAATTTACTGTGCCCGTTGGAGGCCCTGTAGTTCCGCATACTCACTCATTCCCTGTTTTAATAATGATACAACAAGGAGAAATTGAACTTACTCAAGGTGGCAAAAGCTATGTTTATAAAGCTGGAGATGCATTTATTGAAGATGTAGGTGTAGCTCATGAATCTAAAAATATTGGAGATGTCCCTGTTAAAGCAATTGTTGTTGCTATGGGAGTTGAAGGTCAAAAAATTATGACCCCAGTAAAATAGAAAGAAAAAATATGGGGCGGTAATTTTACATGCCCCATATCTCATTTTTTAAGCTACAGTTTTTTAGTCTCTTTTTTCAAGTGACCTAATGTTTCACCAGAATTTTTTCCAGATTTGATAACGTATCCACTTGTGCCGTTGGCATTAGTTTCCACAGTCTTCAAATTTCGAAACATTAGTTGATTTAGCCTAGCATTCTTTGAGCCTCGGCTAAACGAACTTAAAACTCTGTGCATTCTTTTCATACACTCTCCTTGTTTGTTTTTCCAAAACTCGCTTTTAACCGATGCGATATCGGCCTCTTTTTCACCATGAGATATGGTATTGTTAAAGTATCTTTTACAAATAATATTTTCAATTAGATAACTTATTATTATGACCAAACTGGGTTTTAAAATTATTTAATACTTAAAGAATAACTAAGTCTGTCTTTTGATTACCTAGTCTTTCATTTCCTTTTTCATTAACAATGTAAGTCTCACCTAGATTCATAGCCAAATCATTTTTACTATCCATTAGAATCATATGCATAAAGAAAACATTTCCTGGTTGGATGACATAGGGATTGTCTGTGTAAAGCATCGGCCAATCCATCCAATTAGGGGAGAATGTTGCGCCTAATGAATATCCACATGCATTCATCCGACAATCTTTATAACCTAAATTATCAAATATTTTTGCGTGCATATCAAAAACCTCTCCAATTTTATTGCCAGGTTTTAATGTATTTTCACAGTTTTTTAGTGCTTCTAAACAAGCCTCGTGCATTTCATAATGTTTAGGATTTGCTTTACCAATTGGTATAGTTCTGAACATTGCTGAATGATAATGTCTATATGTGCCAGCCCATTCAATAGTGAGTTGATCTTCATTATTAAGTATCTGTTTCTCCGATTGGTATCTGCACAATAATGCGTTCTTACCTGATCCTATTATAAATTCATTTGCAGGATAGTCTCCACCTCCCTCAAAAATTACTCTGTTCATCTCTGCCAGTATCTTGCTTTCACTCACTCCTTTTTTAGCAAATTTCCAAACTTCATCTAAAGCTTTATCAGCAAGGGCTGCTGCTTTCTTTACGTAAACTATTTCTTCATGAGATTTAATTACTCTGAGTTTTGTTATTAACTCAGACTTATCATCTAAAGAGCAAAAATTTTCTAATGATCTATTTAAATTAATTGCATTACGTCCAGTAAGTCCATAGGCCTCATACTCAATACCTATATTTTTGTCTTTTAAGTTAAGTTCATTTAAAATTTGTTTTAGATCTTCTGTGGGATTAGAATCATCTTTATCAACCCAAATTCTTATATCTTCTATATTTGATGTGTTTCGTGCTTGTCTTAAATCAGGAGCTCTAGTTAATAATATTAAGTTACCTTTTTGGTCTAATATTAAGGACTGAAAAAAAACATAACCAAATGTATCGTAACCAGTTAACCAATACATAGACTCTTGTCTAAACATGACCAAGGCATCTATTTTTTCCTCTTTTAATTTTTTGATAACATTATTTTTTCTACTTTTGAATTCTTCTATAGAAAAATGAAGACCCATTAATTGATAGTGGTTCTAACTGACCCAATTTTATCAACTTTACCTATATACTCGCCTTTATTTTTTATTGGAACAACTCCTACCGTTGAACCTGTGAACACGTAGAAGTCTTTCTCTAATATTACTTTTTCTTTTCTAATTTTATTTAATACAAATTTTAGAGAATTAAGGGGATTTATATAAACAGTGTTTGTATTACCTTTGACATTTAATCCCTTATTATTTTTTAAATTTGTTTTTAAATTATTTAAATTTAATTTTTTAAACTTCTTTTTTGGCCCTGTAATAAATTTAATATTTACTCCAAAATCACTGCATAAATCACCTAAATATTTAATACCTTTTTTCTTCTGTCTAAAACCTACTACCTCAATACAAGGACCCATATGGGTTATAAACTTTGTGACATTTTTGGGATTTAATTTACCTTTGAAATCAAAAAAGGATTTTTTAATTATATAATAAACTTCTACTTCAATACCAAGAGCATATTTATTTACCTTAACTTTCCCCCCCGATTTAATAAGGTTTTTTTGTCTTTATCTTCTACTTCACCAAATTTGAATTTTTTAATTCCTAAGAAGTCTGTAATATTTTTTTCGTTTACTTGCACATTTTCAGCTTCTCCACTTACTACTTTTTTAACAACTTTTCTTGTTACTTTGGAAATTTCTCTTTCTAAATTTCTAACACCAGACTCTCTTGTATAACTTCTAATTATCTCTTTTATTGTCCCGTCTTCTAGATTTAGCTCACCCTCTTTCACACCATTCTCTTTTACTTGTTTAGGTAATAGATATTTATTAGCAATATTTATTTTCTCATCTTCTGTATAACCTGGAATTCTTATGACTTCCATTCTATCAAGAAGTGGTGGTAGAATATTTAAAGTGTTGGCGGTCGTCACAAACATTACATCAGACAAATCATAATCAACTTCTAAATAATGATCATTGAAAGCCGTATTCTGTTCAGGGTCTAAAGCTTCTAACAAAGCTGAGGATGGGTCTCCTCTATAATCGTTTCCAATTTTATCAACTTCGTCCAATAAAAATAATGGATTCTTTGTACCAGCTTTCTTCATCATTTGAATAATTTTTCCTGGTAAAGATCCAATGTATGTTCTTCTATGACCTCTAATTTCAGCTTCATCTCTAACACCCCCTAATGACATTCTAATAAATTGTCTATTAGTTGCTTTAGCTATAGATTTTCCTAGCGATGTCTTTCCAACTCCTGGGGGTCCAACTAAACACAAGATTGGTCCTTTAATTTTTTCCATTCTTTTTTGAACGGCAAGAAATTCAATAATCCTTTCTTTTACTTTATCTAAGCCGAAATGATCATCATCTAATATTTTCAAACCTTTATTTAAATCAATATCGACATCATTTTTTTTAAACCACGGCAAATCTATCATCCAGTCTAAGTAATTCCTGACAACTGTAGCTTCTGCAGACATAGGACTCATGTTTTTTAATTTTTTAAGCTCTGACATGCACTTTTTCTCAACTTCTTTTGGCATTTTGGCTTTTTGAATTGATTTTTTTAAGTTAGTAGTTTCATCTTTACCATCTTCAATCTCACCTAATTCTTTTTGAATAGCTTTTAGCTGTTCATTTAAATAATACTCTCTTTGCGTCTTTTCCATTTGAGTCTTGACTCTACCTCTAATTCTTTTTTCTACTCCAATAATACTTGTTTCACTTTCCATCATCTTAATAACTGCATTTAATCTCTTTTTCACATCAAGTGTTTCGAATATTTGTTGTTTTTCGGATATTGATGCATTTAGATTGGAAGCAATATTATCTACAATTTTTGATGGATCTTTTAATTGTTTAATATTGTTTATAGTTTCTGATGATATTTTTTTATTAACTGAAGTTAACTTTTCTAATCTTCTTACAGCTGTAAGTGCAAGAGGTAATAGATCTTCATCTTTGGTTAAAATATCTTTTTGCTGTTCGTACGCACAAGTAATAAATTTTTCATCATCCTTAAAATCAACAATTTTTACTCTTTTAATTCCCTCAACTAAAACTTTAACTGTACCATCTGGAAGTTTTAAAAGTTGTAAAATATTGCTCTCACAACCATAAGAAAATACATCATTTTTTTTTGGATCGTCAACCTCAGAATTTTTTTGAGTAACTAGGATTATTTTTTTATCTCCTTTCATTACCTCATTTAAGGCAGTAATGGATTTATCTCTTCCAACAAATAGTGGAATTACCATACTTGGAAATACAACTATATCTCTTAAAGGTAACAAGGGCTGTGTTAATTTAACTTCCATAGACGTAAATATGGATATTATATTCTATAATGCAATAGGAAATGTTTGTTTATTAACTCTTATTAAGCCGCAGAGGTCTTTTCTGTTTTTGATTTGTTCTTAGTGTGAACAATTATTGGTTGAGATGTGCCTTTGGTTGCCCCTCCATCTATAATTACTTCTTCAATATTATCTTGGCCAGGCAATTCAAACATAGTTTTAAGTAATAAATTTTCTAAAATTGACCTTAGTCCTCTCGCTCCAGTTTTCTTGCTTATTGCTTTATTAGCAATATCCTTAACAGCCTGATCTTTAAATGTTAATTTTACACCTTCTAGCCTAAATAATTCCTGGTATTGTTTTATCAAAGAATTTTTTGGCTCTTGTAAAATTTTCACTAAAGATTTCTCATCTAAATCTTCTAGTGTAGCTGTGATTGGTAATCGACCAATAAATTCTGGTATCAGTCCATATCTTAATAAATCCTCTGGCTCTAAATTTTTCATCCATTCTCCAGTTTTTTTATCCTCTAAAGTTTTTACTTCTGCTCCAAATCCAATGGAAGACCCTTTGTCCCTTTGAGATATTATTTTATCAAGACCCGCAAAGGCTCCTCCACAAATAAATAAAATATTAGTTGTATCTACTTGTAAGAATTCTTGTTGAGGATGTTTTCTTCCTCCTTGAGGGGGAACGCTCGCAACTGTTCCCTCCATAATTTTTAATAAAGCTTGCTGAACACCTTCTCCAGATACATCCCTGGTGATAGATGGATTTTCAGATTTTCTACTAATCTTATCAACCTCGTCTATATACACAATTCCTCTTTGAGCTTTTTCAACATTATAATCTGCAGCTTGTAATAATTTCAAAATTATATTTTCAACGTCTTCACCAACATAGCCTGCTTCGGTTAAAGTGGTTGCATCTGCCATAGTAAACGGTACATCAAGAATTCTTGCAAGAGTTTGAGCTAATAATGTTTTTCCACACCCAGTTGGTCCTACAAGCATAATATTAGATTTTGAAAGCTCAACAGTTTTACTTGATTTATTTTCGTAGTTTAATCTTTTGTAATGATTATGAACTGCAACTGATAAAACTTTTTTAGCGTGAGATTGTCCAATCACATAGTCATCAAGAACTTTGCATATTTCTTTTGGTAAGGGTAAGCCATCCTGATGTTTTACAAAATTATCTTTGCTTTCTTCTTTAATGATATCCATGCAAAGTTCTACGCATTCGTCACAAATGAATACAGTCGGTCCTGCAATTAACTTTCTAACTTCGTGTTGGCTCTTGCCACAAAAAGAACAGTAAAGAATATTTTTATTGTTGCTCATAATTTTTAAATCGAATCAATAGTTATACTTTAATACATATGACACAAAGTAATCAAGTGGAGGTTGTGGACAAACTATATATTGTGATTTATTCTCTCTTTTCTACTACTTTGTCTATCAGACCAAAAGTTTTTGCATTATCAGGAGTCATAAAGTTATCTCTTTCTAACGCAGATTTAATTTCGTCTACAGATTTTCCAGTATGTTTTGAATAAATCTCATTTAATCTTTTCTTTAAAGATAAAACTTCGTTAGCATGAATTTCAATATCTGTCGCTTGTCCTTGAAAACCAGCTGAAGGCTGATGAACCATTATTCTAGAATTCGGTAATGAAAATCTTTTTCCTTTAGCGCCAGCTGCCAACAAAAATGAACCCATACTTGCTGCTTGACCTATGCATAATGTGCTTATTTCTGGTTTAACGTATTGCATTGTATCATAAATACCTAGTCCAGCTGTTACCAATCCACCTGGACTGTTAATATATAAAGAGATTTCTTTTTTTGGATCCTCAGACTCTAAAAATAATAATTGTGCTGTAACTAATGATGCAATCGCATCATTTATAGGACCAACCACAAATACGATTCTTTCTTTAAGCAACCTTGAGTAAATATCGTAAGCTCTTTCTCCTCTACTAGATTGTTCTACAACCATAGGGACAAGAGTGTTTAATTGTTCTGGAATTTTAATAGACATAATCGATTCGATTATTCTTATACAACTTGTGATTACTTTTTGCTAACCTTTTTTACTTTTTTAGGTTTTGATGCCGAAGTTTTGATTTCTTTAGTTTTTTTTGATTTTTCTTTTACTTCTTTTTTTTTAGTATCTATTTTTTTCTTATTTTTTTCACCTTCATCTTTTTTAGCGAGTTTAGCTTGCTCTTTAATATTATTTTCATTTTCTTCTTTTAATATTTTTTCAGCTTCTTCTTTAGTAATTTCTTTTTTGGTTATTTTTGCTTTTTTCTTAATTTCTTCAATTATTTTTTCCTCGTAAATTTGTCCCCTTAAACTATCTATAGCAGCAGGATTTTGTTCATAATAATCTTTAACAATCTTTTCTTGACCTGGCATCATTCTAAACTGTTTTTGTATTTCCACATTGATTTCTTCCTGAGATACATTGATCTTATTTTCTTCTCCAAAAGCATTTAAGATTAATCCAGTTTTAATTCTTTTTTTAGCTTGTTCCTCTAGTGATTTTTGGTTCTTTTTAACTTCATCTTCTTTCATACCTTGGGACAATATTTTAACTTCCTGTTCAATTAAATTACCCGGTAATTGGTCCAATTTTTCTTGCTCTATTTGCTCAAGGATACTTTTCTTTGCAATCATAGCTAATGAATTTTTATATTCGTCGTTTATTTGTTTTGAAATAAGTTCTTTTAAATTTGCTAAATCTTTTGCGCCCATATTTTTAGCAAAATCGTCATTAATCTTTACTTCTTCAGGAATTCTAACCGCTGTAACTTTACACTCAAATACAGCACTTTTATTAACAAGGTCTTTTTCAGGGAAATTTTCAGGCAGATTTACTTCTACTTTTTTTATATCACCTGATTTAACTCCTTCTAATTGTTTATCAAAACCTTTTATAAATAAATCTTTTCCAAGTACTAATTGAGTATTTTTACCTTCGTTGCCCTTGAATTCTTTACCTTCAATAGTTCCCTTGTAATCAAAAATTACAAGATCATTCATCTTTGAGCTATAATTTGCTTCTGCATCTTTAAAATTGTTTTGATTTTTTGCAATCTCACTAATTCTTTTATCAGTTTCTTTTGGATCAATTTTTACAACATACTCATCTACTTTAATTGAACTTAGTCCTTTGGCAGAAACCTTAGGCAGTTCAGTAACTGAGATTATATATTCTAAATCCTTACCCTCACCAAAAGACTTTAAATCTATTTTAGGTTGTCCTGCAGGCTTGATTTTATTTTCTTCTAAGGCTTTTGTTGTTGTGTCTTTAAGCAACTTATCAATTACTTCACCATAAACTGCTTTTCCAAACTGTCTTTTTAATATTTCGGTTGGAACTTTTCCTGGTCTAAAACCTTTTATAACAACATCTTTTCGAATTTCTTCGTATTTCTCGTTCATTAAATCTGAAATACTTTTTTTATCTATAAATACTTTAAGATCTTTTTCTAAACCTTTTTTATTTTCTATTGTTACTTTCATAATTTATTTATGGTAGGCGAGAAAGGACTCGAACCTTCACAGCTTGCACTATTGGTTCCTAAGACCAACGCGTCTACCAATTCCGCCACTCGCCCAAATTTATGCTGTTTTATATAGTATTGATCTAATTTGTCCAATCAGAATAATAGTGTAAAAGGATATAAATATATAAAAAAATGATAATTTCACCATGTATAAGCATATGCAAAACGGATCCGGTAACTGGATATTGTTATGGCTGTGGAAGGAATAATGATGAAAAGAAGACATGGAAAGACCAAAATACTAATGATGAGTGGAAAAAACAAAATTTAGAAGATATTGAGAAGAGAATGGAAGGATGGCAGTTAGAAAGTTTCAAAGAATCTTATGAACATAAAAAAAAAAATGGAATGTCATTATTTAAAAAGAATAAACTAAATGACTCAAACTAGATTAGTTGTAATAATTTATATTATTGGCATTCTTATAGGTGCATTTTTTTTTGATTTGTGGGGGGCTGAAACAAGTGCTGTTAAAAGTTTAGCAGCAATGTTTTGGACAGCATTGCTACTGATAGCCATTGTATTTGCTGATAAAAAAAAAGATTAGTTAGTCTTTTTGTATCAATTCACTTATAAATAGATCTCCATTACCATCATCAACAGCTTTTTTATAAAAAGATTTTTTTACATCAGCTAATTTTTCTGCATTGCCAACATCTTTGAGCATTTCGTGAATATAAGTAAGGTCTTTCAAAGTGTTAGCAGTGGAAAATTTAAATCCAGTGTAATCACCCTTTAACACATTATCAAAAATTCTATTTAATGCAGTTGAGTTTCCTGATCCTAATTTTGCAACTGCAAAGAGTTTTTCAAGATCAACATCTAATTTTTTTGCACTTTTAATTAATTCTATAACGTAGGTAGCCGCACCAAGTGAAAAGAAATTATTTAATAATTTTGATTTAGCTCCCTTACCAACTTCTCCAAAATGAAAATAATCTTTACAAAAAGTTTTTAAATAAACTTCAGATTTTTTAAAATTTTCCTCTGACGCTCCCACAATGCCTCCACAAACACCTTCTTCAGCTTGAGTAGGTCCGCCCATCACTGGGCATTCAATATAGTTAATTTTTTGTTTTGAAAAAATCTGTTCCATTTTAATCGATCCATTTTGGTTATGTGTTGTGACATCAATAATTAATATATTATCTTTTAATAAAGTTGAGATTTTTTCAGCAATACTAATAGCGATTGGTGTATTTGTTACACAAAGAAATAATGCATCTAAATTTTTTTCACACAATTCGTTATAAGACTTTACCTCAATCGCGCCATCACTTACTATTTTATCTATAGGTGCCCTTTTTTTATTAGCAATAACAAATAAGTCATTTCCCTTTTTTAAAATATTTTTGGCTATTCCATAACCCATATAACCAACACCAATAAAACCTACATTCATAATCTAAGTTAATTATAGTATAAGACTTAAAGATTAAAAATTAATATTTATGAATAATGATTTTGAAAGACTTGAAAATTTGATAGTAGGCTGCAAAAAATGCCCAAGGTTGGTAAGTTTTAGAAATAAGATAGCTAAAGATAAAAGAAAACAATACATAAATGAAAAATATTGGGGAAAACCAATAACAGGATTTGGTGACCCAAAAGCAAGAATTTTATTTGTTGGTTTGGCGCCAGCTGCACATGGTGGAAATAGAACTGGCAGAGTCTTTACTGGAGATAGATCATCTGACTTTTTATACAAATGTCTTCACAAAGCCAAATTATCAAACCAAGCAAATTCTGATCACAGAGATGATGGACTTAAGTTGAAAGATATATTCATAACTACTGCTTTAAAATGTGTGCCACCTGGAGATAAACCAACAAAAAAAGAGTTAAACACTTGTTTTAAATATTTTAATAATGAAATTGAATACTTAAAAAATTTAAAAATTGTTGTTGCATTAGGAAAAATAGCTTTTGATGCTTGTGTAGAGTTTTACAAAAAGCATTACAAAATTAACTCTAATATTAAATTTGGGCATAGTAAATTTTTTAAACTGCCAAATGATATTTTATTAGTAGGTTCTTATCATCCTAGTCCAAGAAATGTAAATACTGGAAGAATTAATGTTAATAAAATGACAAATTTATTTATTAAAGTAAAAAAAACTATTTAGTTAATTGTTCTTTTAGTTTTTCAGGCATCTTTGTTAGTTTGCCATTTTTATTAATTGTGGCTAAATGAATATCTGCAGTAAAAATTAAATTATCATTTATAAAAATATCTTGCTTCATTTTAAGAGATACATTCTTTACATCCATAATTTCAGAAAAAATATCAAGATTATCCTCTAATCTTGAGGGTTTTATAAAATTTAAATTACAAGATTTTACAATTATAAAAATTCCATGATTTTCTTTTAGATTAGAATTTGTAAAATCAAGTGAAGATATGGCCTCAGTTCTAGCTCGCTCTATAAATTTTAAATAATTAGCATAATAAACTACTCCACCAGCATCAGTATCTTCATAATAAACTTTGAAACTTGATTTAAATTTTTTCATAAAAATAATGATATCAAAGTGAAAATATTTTTTATACTAATGTTTCTTACTATATGAAAATTTATATAATTTGGTTAATTGGTGTAATGTTATTGAATTTTGTATACCTTTAGGCTGCTCCAATACTTGATGTTTTGGCTGCAATAATACTGTCTCTATTAAGTTTTAGTTTAAAAAGATATCTTAAGTAAATTTTTATTCAGAAGAAAAAAAAATATTTTGGTAATAACTTACTGCAGTAAGTTTTGAATTATCTGTATCTGCCATAATTGCTAGTCCAGTAAGCTCTTCCACATCTAAATCATGAAATTTTTTAAAGTCTTCTTTAACATTTGCTTTTACAGTCACCCATTGATTAAAGTCAGTTTTTGTAGAAGATAGAACTTTATCTATAGATTTCTTCGTATATGGGCTTGGCCATGCCTCTCCAACATTTGAATTACTTGAAAAAACATAATTTATTGCTCTATTTGATAGCGCCGTTGCACCTGTTTTTTTAATTACAAACACTCTAGCCGCAAAATCATGACCCTTTTTTGTATCCTCTTTTATTCCTTTAAGGTCTTTTTCAACTTTCCAGGTAATGTTTATAAAAGGTGTTATATTTAAATTAATCTTAACTTCTTTACCTACACCTGATGCAGCATTTTCTGCTACAGCTTTTAAATAGTTTCCTTCTTGATTACTAGCTACAGAGTATAAAGTTTTTGCATCAGCTCCTCTTACTTTTCTAACTTCCATTTCACTTAATTCTTCATCAGTGAATTTAAAGACTATTATATCTTCTGCATTAACTGAAGGCATCAATAAAAGATAAGTAATTAAAATTTGAATAAATTTTTTAAACACATATCTCATATAATTTAATATTGTTATTAATCAACTATAATTTAGATTTAATGTTTATGGTAAAAGAACTATTTTAGGTGAGGAACAACTTCCATCATGAATTTGTTTAAATGCCTCTGCACCTCTCTTTAATTCTCTATACTCTATCCAATCTAGTTTACCAATCTGTCTATTAGCTAAAATTTTAATTGTATTTTCAAAATCTTTATTAGTATAACAATATGTTCCAATAAAAGTTACCTCTTGAAGAGTTGCTTTTCTAAAATTGAACTGTCCAGCTGGTTGAGTCAATCCAATATGTACTATGGTACCTCCAGGTTTTATAACTGATATAGCTTGTTGTCTTGAAACTTCTAAACCAACTGTATCAAAAACTACATCAAAGCTATCATTTTGTATTTCTTTGTCTGAAGGATTAACAAACTTACCATCAAAATATTTTTCACATTCGCTTAATCTTAAATTATTAGGATCTGACATAATAATATTTTTATTACCCTTAATTTTAGATAATATTAATGAACACAATAATCCAATTGCTCCAGCTCCTTGAACTAAAGTTCTACACTCAGAAAGAGGTTTTTTAAGGGAGTTTTCTCCCATAAGTACAGCATGTAGTGAAACTGCAGTTGGTTCAGCTATTGCTGCTTCATTAAGATCTAAATGATCTGGTACTTCATATATATTTTGATTAGGAGAGGAAACTAATTCTGCAAAAACTCCTTGTCTCTCGTAGGGTCTATTCATTCCTAAAAGGACTCTGTGTGGACAAAGATGTTCTCGACCACTTGTGCAATATTCACACTTTCCACATGTTATTAGTGGGTTTAACACAACATTTTTACCTTGGAATTTACCATTTTGGATTACTCCGCTGACTTCGTGGCCAATAATTAATGGAGGAATACGTCTTTCATCTTTTCCGTGATACGCATGCATATCAGATCCACATATGCCTGATGCATGAACTTTTAATATACTCTCTCCATTTGTCTCTACAGGATCTTTTTCTTCTCTGTAAACTAGTTCTTCAACACCGGTGTAAACTAAAGCTTTCATAATTATTTTTGATCTAGAAGATAATATATAAAAAACGATACGACAAATCCTATAATCCAAGAAAATGATTTTATATCTGAAAAATTGATGTTCCATAATAAAGAAAATGAGAAAATAAAACCTATAATAAGTGAATACACAGCTTTATAGTTCCAACCATTTGAATACATATACTCATTTCCTTCTCTTAAGAAAAAAAGATCCTTATGGTTTACTCTCTCTTTTTTCACTAAATAGTAGTCAGCAATTATAATTGCAAAGATTGGTCCAAATAAAGCTGCAAGACTATCGATAATATTTATTACACCTATTTGGCTTAAAATAGAGGGCCACAAACCTCCAGCAATAAAACCAATTAATAAAATTAATACTCCAGAAGTTTTAAGGTCTAAATTATTAGGAATAAAATTTATTATACTATTTTGTGTAGGGACATAATTAGAAATTAAGTTAGTAGATAAAGATGAAAAAATTATAAAAATTAGAACGAACACCGTTAAGCCAGTGTTGTCTAATTTCCCAATTATATCTATTGGTTTAGTTAATATTTGATCAACAACAATAAGCTTTTGGTTTAAAAGTACATCAACTCCAACAACTATAGATGTTGCTAAAAATGAAAATAAAATCATATTTAAAAAAAGATTTAAGTTTCCCAATTTTAGATCTTTTTCAGTTTTGACATACCTCGAAAAATCTCCAAAATTTAGCAATACAATTGAGAAGTAAGAAAAAATTGTACCTGTTAGAACTATAAAAGGTAAAATATTAGATCTTGAAAGAAAATTTCCCTCTGTTGTGTTCAATTTAAGTGACTGAAATATTTGTGTATGATTTTCAGAAGTTAATATTAAAAAAAAAATAAACAAACCTGAATAAACAAAGATAGCTGAAAACTGTAAAAATCTTTGATTAAATCTTTGTCCATTTGTAAATAATAAGTATTGAATAACAAAAGTTAGGGTTAATGAAATCCAATCAATAATATTTAATCCAAGAAAAAAAGTTAAAAATATTTGACTATCTAGAATTTGACTATCAAAGTTATAGTAAATAAAAATCCTAATTAGATATGTAATTGATTTTGATATGAAAAATGTTTGAATACCAAACATAAATACTCCAATAACAGATCTTAAAAGACTTAAGTATTTGGCTCCATTTAAACCCATTGACATTCTGAGCATAACGGGAAAAGGTAATCCATGCTTTTGTGATGGTTTACCGATCAATGATATAAAAAAATAAATCAATATAGAGGCAGCTAATGAAGAAGTTAAGACCAGCACAGTGCTAAGATTGTATATTAAATATAAAGAGGCTATTAACGCAAAACCTGCGATTGTTTGGATACTATTAGCCCAAAAGCAAAACAAATCAATAGATGTCCATGTTTTATTGCTTGGGTTAACTGTGGCTAATTCAAAATTTTTTAATTCTATATTCTGACTCACTAATGTAACCTTAAACTAAAATTTTTATATGTCTATAATTGTGATATCCATAATTTTGTAATTCTATGAGTTTTCTAAAAAACAATATTGGCTACGTTTCTATGTTCGTGGCAGTGATAGGCTTTGGGTCGGGTCCACCGTTTGTGAAATTAGCATTACAGGAATTTTATGTGATGGACTTAATGGCGGTACGATTCTCTTTAGCATTTAGTTTGATGTTAATTTTTGCTTTGATCATGAGAGCGGATTTAAAAATCAAAAAAATTGGATTTACTCCTTTCTTAATGGGTTTATTAAACCCTTTTTTAGTTACTTTAAGTTTTCATATTGGTCTTCTACTAACTTCACCAGTAAATGGAGTTGCTTTAATTAGCACTTTGCCAATATGGCAACCATTTGTTGCAAGACTTTTTTTAAAAGAAAAAATTGAAATAAAAGTAATTATTGGAGCCTTTATAACAATTATTGGAACTTTAATTTTACTTACAAGTCAAACAAAGTCAGGACAAGGAAATTATATTGGTGATTTAATAATTTTTTTAGGAATGATTTGTGTTTCTGTAAATGAAGTTTTGGGAAGAAGATTTATGCAAACTAAGGTTGATCAATTGGGGGTAAATACTTATCAATATTTTATTGGTGCTATACTATCTTTATTAGTTCTTTTTGTAATTTGGCCAAATTCAAGTTTTGAATATCAAAATTATCTAAATTTTTCACCCCCAGTTTTAGCGGCTATAACTTTATCTTGTATAACGTTTGGAGCATATTTATTTTATAATTTTGCTCTTAGAAGAGTTCCGGTAGGTAGAATTAGTTTGATGTATCCTTTAACAGGCCCTATTGGGGCAACAATGTCATGGTTAATAATAGACTCTCCGATTTCAACAAAGGTTTTTATATCTTTAGCAATAATTTTAATTGGAACTATTATACCTCAAATAAATAAGTCTAACTAAGGTGATGGGTACATTACCCCAGGCAACCACAAAGCTATTTTTGGAAATATTATAATTAATATTAAACCAATCACTTGGATAACCATAAATTGCATCATACCAAGATAAATATCTTTTAAATCCCATTCTGGAACTACTCCTTTTAAGAAATAAGCAGATAGTGCAACTGGAGGTGAGAGCCAGGCTGTTTGGAGATTTACTGCTACTAATATTGCAAACCATGTAAGATTAAATCCTAACTCGATTACTAAAGGTAAAACAATTGGTAATACTATTAAAACTATTGGTACCCACTCTAAAGGCCAGCCTAATAAAAATATAGCAGCCATTATAATTGCTAAAATAACATATCTATTTACCTCTAAGTTTAAAAGGAAGTCAGTTAACAAAGATGGAGTTCCTAGTTTTGAAAAGACAGCTCCAAAAAAGTTTGAAGCTGCAACCAAAAACATAATTAATGCAGTTATCTCTAGTGTTTTTATAAGAGCTTCTTTTAAACCAGATAAAGTTAATTTTTTATAAGCTAGCGCAAGTAATATCGCTCCAAAAGCTCCCATACCCGCCCCTTCTGTTGGGGTGGCTAAACCAAAAAGTATACTTCCTAAAGCAAAAAATACTAAACCTGCAGGAGGTATTAGTCCCATTATAAATTCATACCAAACTTTAGCCATGTTAGTTGGTTGTTCACTTTCTGGTAATACAGGACCAAGTTTTGGATTTAAATAACATCTTAATGTTGTGTAAGCAGCATATAAAGATGCCAAAAGAATACCTGGCATAATTGCTGCAGCAAATAAATCAGTTACGGGAATTTCTAAAACAGGACCCATAACTACTAGCATAATGCTTGGAGGGATTAAAATTCCAAGAGTTCCACCAGCACAAATTAATCCTGCGGACAATCTAGTATCATAACCAGTTCTTATCATTGTTTTACCTGCCATAATTCCAAGTATCGTTACAGATGCACCAACAATTCCTGTGGCAGCTGCAAATATTGTAGAAACAAACATGACAGCATAGAACAAAGCACCTCTTGTTTTAGAAAGCATTAGTTGAACAGAATTAAATAAACGCTCCATAAGACCTGCTTGTTCCATTAATATACCCATGAATATAAAGAGTGGTACGGCGGCGAGCGTATTCTCTGTCATAATCATATTGAATTGAAGTGTCATCAAGTAAAAGACCAACTTACCAAAACCCCAATATCCAAAAACAAGGCCTAAAAATATTAAAGTAAATGAAATTGGAAAACCAACAAAGATTGCAAATAACATGCAACCAATCATTATTGCTCCTATTATTTCAGGACTAAAGAAATCCATTATGGCCACCTCCCCTTAACAAAAGCATAATATGTTTTTAGAATTTCAGAAATTCCTTGAACAAGAAGTAAAAATGCACCAATTGGCATACAACTTTTCAATGGCCACATAATTGGCATCCACGTTGTATCCATGGCTCTTTGAATTCTAACCTTACCACCTAAACATTCTTCTAAATTTGATCTTCCACATATTGAAGTATATGCGTAATCAAAGCTCACAATAAAAAATACAAGAAAGCCAGGTATAAAAAATATCAAATATAAAAATAGATCAACTCTAGCCTGACTTTTTACTGACCAGTTTCTATATAAAAAATCTGCTCTAATATGTATTCCTTTAGAAAGTGCATACGCTGCGCCAAGCATAAATAGTGCTCCTGCTAGCATTCTGCTTATATCGAAAGACCACAAAGTTGGTCTATTAAAAAAATGTCTACCAATAACCTCATGTATCATTGCGTAAATAAGAAAAATTGTTAACCAGCAAAATATTTTTCCTGTGATTAACATCTTAGAATCAATAAATTCTATGGTTTTTGCCATCCAAGGAGTCATATCCTCTGGCATTTTCGTACTTGTTCGCCTCTCAGCTATAAGTTCGTCTGTAATATCTAGATTATCTTTTACTTTAGGTTCTGAATCTTTATCAACCATAGCTTAAATATTATAATTTAAATTTAATTACTAAAAAAAAACGGGGATTTATAAAAAATCCCCGTTTCTTATATTATAACTTACTGTTGTGATGCAAATGCAGTTCCAATTGATGCATCAGATGTTTCCATTTGTGCAATAAAAGGTACTACAATTTTAGCATGTGCAGTCATGTGCTCATAAACTTCTTTAAAGAAAGCATTTGAATCAGCATTCTTTTTAAGAGTTGCTTGAGCAGCGTTCATGTACTCAGTGAAATAATCAGCTGGTGTATCCCAAAGTTTTACACCATGATTTTCAGTAAGGTCAATTAACGCTTTACCATTTTCTACAGCTCTATTAGTGATGTTTCTAGTGATCATCGCTTCAGATGCAACTTCCATTGCATATTTTTGATGGTCAGTTAAAGAATTATAAACATCTCCATTGATATAGATATCACCATTAACTACGTTTTGGTGTAATCCTTGTAGATAGTAGTTTTTAAGAACTTTTTGGAAACCAAAAACTGAATCTGGTTTTGGACAACACCATTCAGCAGCATCGATTGTTCCTTTTTCAAGTGCTGGTAATATATCACCACCTGATAAAGATACTGATGCAATTCCGATATCTTTATATGTTTGTCCCGGAATTCCTGGAGGAGTTCTGAATCTGTATTTTCTGAAATCATCCATGTTTTTAATTGGCTCTTTAAACCAACCTAATGCTTCAGGTCCTGATGATGCCATCACGAAACCTTTAACATTCATTCCCATTTCGCTCCATAATTGGTCGTATAATTCTTTACCACCATTATCGAAATACCATGCTAACCAAGATTTAGTACTTAAACCAATACCTCCACCTGCAACTGGCGATCCAAATAACATCGCAGCTGGGTGATAGTTTGACCAGTAGTGAGTCCATGCTGCACCACCATCTACTAAACCTTTATCAACAGCTTCTAGTGTTTCTTTCATACCAACAACTTCGCCTTTTGAAAGAAGCTCAAATTCTAACTCTCCACGAGTTAATTTTGTTACTCTGTCAGTCCACATTTTTACGATTTGTCCATCGTAAGATGTTTTAGGAAAAGTAAGTTGGATTTTTAATGTTTTAGCAGAAGCAGAACCAATTATTGATACTGCAAATACTAAAGCTAAAATCATTGAAGTGATTTTTTTCATTTTTTATCCCTCTCTTTATTATTATTAAGACTTAATATGACAATAAATTAACCTGAATGTGTGGTAAAAGTAAAATGATTAATTGTTAAAAGCTAACTATGCAACCTGAAGTTTAATGGTAACTATTTGTTACCTTTAGGATCAAAGGGATAATCCCAAGCATCTCCACCAATTTTTTTTGATATACCTGAATAATCTGTATCGCTATCTCCGCCTTCACAAAACTCATTAAATATATCTAATGCGTGTTTTCCTAAAGGTGTTGATGCATTTACTGACATTGCAGCATCATTTGCTAATTTTAAATCTTTTGTCATCATTGCAGCTGAAAACCCTGGACGATATTTGTTATTTGACGGAACGCCATCTGTTAAATCCGGTAAAGGAGTATAAGTTGATAATGCCCAATTATTTCCAGATGCATTTTTCATAATTTCATGAACTTTTTTTAAATCCATCTTAAGTCTTTTTGCCAACATTAAAGCTTCTGACGCTGCTATCATTGAAATTCCTAAGGACATATTGTTACAAATTTTTACTCCAACCCCACTTCCTTGTGGTCCTGCATGTAAGATTTTTTGTCCCATAATGTCCATTAATGGTCTAGCTAATTCCACAACTTCATCGTCTCCACCAACTAAAAAATTTAATTTTCCAACTCTTGCCCCCATAACACCTCCTGTAACAGGCGCATCAATCATTTTAATTCCTCTATTTTTTGCTTCTTTACCGAGTAATAAAGAAGTTTCAATGTCAATTGTTGAACATTCAATTATGACTGCATCTTTTGAAATTTTATCAATAATACCTTTATCTCCTAAAAAAAGAGATTTTACATGTTTTCCTTCAGGTAACATAGAAATTACAAATTTTGCACCTTCAAGCACTTCATCTAATGTATTAACCACATCTAAATTCGCATCTTTTGCTTTTTGTATCATTTCCGGTGAAACATCGAAGGCTTTTACTTTTTTTCCAGCTTTAACTAATTGGTCTGCCATTGGATTGCCCATATTTCCAACACCAATAAAAGCTATTTGATCTGTCATATTTAACTATCTATATTTGATTTTCCTCTATTAATCAAAATTGTTTTACTTTGAGTAAAATGATTAATCATACTATCAAAGGCGTACTCTTTTCCTAACCCACTCATCTTTAAACCACCATAAGAAACATTTGCTCTAGGTGCCACACATTGATTTACTTGAACAAAACCTGCCTCAATTTCTTCAACGAACTGTAAAGCTCTAGATAAATTTTGTGTCCACAATACTGCTGATAACCCAAATGGTGTATCGTTCGCACTACTCATTACTTCATCAAATGTTTTGAATGGTATCGCACAAGCAACAGGACCAAAAATTTCTTCTTGGCAAACTGGAGAATTTACTGGAACTCCTGACATCAACGTAGGTTCATAAAAGAAACCATTTTTATAATCATCTCCAGACGGTTGGTTGCCACCATGTACAACTTTGGTTGTAGAATTTTTTTTTGCAATATCCATGTAGTGTAAAGTTCTTTTAAGTTGTTCTTCAGAAATGATTGCTCCAATATCAGAATTTTCATCTAGAGCATTTCCCATTTTGAGTTTGCTTAATTTTTCAAAAGCTCCATCCAACACTTTGTCATAAATTTTCTCTTGAATATAAACTCTTGATCCAGCAGTACATGCCTGTCCTTGTCGAGTATATCTCATTCCGTCAATAACCCCTTGAATTGCAATATCTAAATCTGCATCACTCATTATTATATTTGGATTTTTTCCTCCAAGTTCTAAAGTAACTGGGCATAATTTAGGTGCAGCTTTTTGTGCTATAATCTTTCCTACAGTAAAAGATCCAGTAAATGTTACTTTTCTGACTTTCTCATGAGTTACCAAAGGCTCACCACACTCCTCTCCATAGCCTGAAATTACATTTAAAACACCTGGAGGAAGTTCTTGTTGAAATATTTCTGATAGTAGAAGAGCACAAAATGGTGCTTGTTCAGCAGTTTTCAAAACAACACTATTACCAGCTACAATAGCTGGAGCGATTTTTGCTACTGTTAAAAATAATGGAGCATTCCAAGGAACAATTGCACAAACAACCCCTATTGGATCTCTAGTAGTATAATGAATACTATTTGGAATATTGGTAGGATAATTTTCTCCTTTTAATTCTCCAGATAAACCTGCAAACATATTTGTAAGTTCAATGGAAGCACCCGTTTCAGGTATAGCCTGTGTTCTTAAAGCATTACCTGTATCTAATGATAACAAAGTTTCAATTTCAGATTTTCTTTCCTCTAATCTTTTTGCACCAGCGGCAACCATTTTTCCTCTTTCTCTTGCTGGTATTTTTTTCCATTTTTGAAATGCTTTGTGCGCTGACTCTACTGCAATATTTACATCATTTTTATCACATTGAGGAGTTGAACCAATATTTTCTCCAGTACTAGGATTGATTACCTTTATTTTTTTATCTGTTTGAGCAGAAATTAATTTTCCATCGATTAAAATTTTGTCAGTTAATCTGTTTGCATTATTTAAAGCTAATTCGAAATTTTTTTCAAAGTTACTCATTATCTAATTCCCCTCTTCTGACTTTTGAAGAGAGCCATCCGCCGTCAATTTTTATTTCAGATCCATTTATAAAATCAGATTCATCACTTGATAAAAATACTGCTGCTCCAACTATATCTTTTGGTTGACCCCATCTACCTACTACAGTTTCTTTTCCCCAGGCTTCACCATGTTTTGGATCTTCCGCATATTTTTGATTAAATGGGGTAGATATCAAACCTGGACAAATAGTATTTACATTAATATTTTTTCCAGTTAGATCGACAGATAACGCTCTTGTTAAGCCTAGGACACCGCTTTTAGCTGCTACATATCCTACCCTATCTGGCCTTCCCATAAAACTTGCTATCGACCCAAAGTTAATAATTTTACCTTTTCCATTTTTAATCATATGTGGGATTACAGCCTGACTAGCAAGGAAAGGTGCGGTAAGGTTTACAGAAATCATATCATCCCAATCTTGCTTTGTGTGATCTAAAAGTTTTTTAACATGTCTAATTCCTGCATTATTTATTAGAATGTCAATTTTACCGAAGTGTTTGATGGTTTGTTCCACCATCTCATTGATGCTATTTTGATTTGAAACATCAGTTTTTATAATTATTGCTTCGCTACCTGCGTCTATAATTTTTTTTTTGGCTTTTTCAGAATTTTCAATATCTATTTCCGCAATAACAATCTTTGCACCCTCTTTTACAAGTCCTAGGCAAATTTCTTGCCCTATTCCTTTTCCTCCGCCTGTAACTATTGCTACTCTATCTTTAAGCTTCATTTATAAAATGATCTGATGTTATTTTAAAAAGGAAATTAATGCTTTTTTCTCACTAATCCAAGCCTTAATTCCACCATCTAAAACATAAACATTTTTGAAACCAAGATCTTCAGCAAAAGCATTGCCTAAAATTGATGCTGTTTCACCATCATGACTAACAAAAATAATTTCAATATTTTGAGACTCTGCTCCAGCCAAAGCTCTTACTCTATCCATTAAATACACATTAAATTTACCATTTTTATCGAAAGCTGTTTCTTGAAACGACTCTTTAATAACACCCGTTTTAATCCATTGATCTTCCGTTCTGATATCTAAAACTACTGCATTATTTTTCAATAAACTATTTAGTTCATCAGATGTAATTAGATTATAATTTGGATCTAGAACATCAATAATCTTAAATTCAAAAATAAGATCAGAATTTGGTGGTATTATATTTCCAGCACCTGTTGCTCCATATGCTAATACAGCAGGTATTTTTATTTTTCTAACTGTTCCTTTATTAGTTCCAACTATACCCATTTCAAAACCAGGTATTACTTCTTTCATGCCTATTTGAACGACTAGAGGTCTATTTTTTCCTACATTGGTATCAAAAACTTTTCCATCAACAAATGAACCTGTGTATTCAATTTGAACCCATGAATGATTAATAATTTTTTTTCCTTCGCCAGGATTATCAACAATAATTTCTATATCTGCTGCAAAAACATTACAAATTAAAAAGAAATAAAATATTATGAATTTAATTTTATTCATTTAGATTATTTTTAATTCTTTATAGTTAGTCTTCTCAACTTTTAAACAAGCATTTCTATATTTTGGCATTCCACCAGGATAGGGTAAAAAAGACTTCGACTTACCAGGTATATTGTCGCCTTTATACCAAGAGCTTTTTGCTTTCAAAAATAATGTTTTTTTAACAGAGTTCATTATTTCTTTTTGCCATTTATTTGCTGCTTCATTTGTACTTTCTATACTTTGTCTTTTATTGTTTTCTAAAAACTTAATACATTTGGTAATCCACTCAACATGCTGTTCTATTTGTACTGGTACATTTGTTAATACTGAGGGGCTTCCTGGGCCACTGACTATAAATAAATTTGGAAAGTTAGGAACAAGAAGTCCTAAAAAACTTTTAGGGCCACTTTTCCAATATTTAGACAATTTGATTCCTTTTTTTCCAGTTATATTTAATTTTTCAATTGAACCTGTCAAAGCATCAAATCCTGTAGCAAATATAATTTTATCCAGAATGTATTCATTTTTTTTTGTCTTAATTCCTTTTTTTGTAATTTTTATTATTGGACTTGATTTTAAATCAACTAATTCCACATTTTTTTTATTAAACATTTCATAATAATTTGTATTTAAGGTTGGTCTTTTAGCGGTAAATGGGTGATCAAAATTAGTTAGTATCTTTGCATACTCTCTGTTTTTAACAGTTGAGTATATTTTGTTTTCAATAAATTTAACTGCTGTTTTGTTTGCTTTGATACTTTTTACAATATCATTAAAAGTTGCTCTAAATGATAAAGTTCCATACTGCCAAGATTTTTCATACATCAGGTTTCTCTTAACTTCATTAAAATCAAATGCAGATTTTTTAGGAAATTCAAAAGGATGTCCTCCTGGTGTTCTTTTTAAAAAACTTCTTAATTTATTAAAATTTTTTTTGTAGCTCTTAATGTTTGCATTGGATAATTTTTTATTTCTTGCTGGAATACTAAAATTCGGAGACCTTTGAAATATAATTAATTTTTTTGCCTGTTTTGCAATTTCTGGAGCAATTTGAATTCCAGTAGAGCCTGTTCCTACTTGTCCAACAACTTTATTATTTAAATTAATTTTTTTTTTAGGCCACCTTCCACTATGATGTAATTGACCTTGAAATTGATTAATTCCTTTTATTGTAGGTAAATTAATTGAGGAGAGAGATCCAACTGCACAAATAAGATATTTTGCAAAATAAATTTTCTTATTATTGGTTTTTATTTTCCATAAGTTTTCTTTTTCAAAATATTGTGCAGAAATTACCTTTTGTTTAAAAACTATATTTTTTTTAAGATTTAATTCTTTTGAAAAATATTTAAGATACTTTAAAATTACATTCTGCTTTGGATATCTTTCTTTCCAAGTCCAATTTTTAAAAATTTTTTTTGAAAAAGTAAAACCATAAGTAAAACTCTCTGAGTCACATCTAGCTCCTGGATATCTATTCCAATACCATGTGCCACCAAGATCATCTCCTTCTTCTATAACCAAAGTATTTAATTTTAATTTATCTCTTAAGCAATGAAGTTGATATAATCCTGAAAATCCAGCACCTACTATTATGCAATCAAATTTTTTCACTTAAAATTGTATAGTATGGTCTTTAAAAATTTTATTATTAGCTTTGTCAGATCCACTTACTAAGTGCAATTGGCGTTGCAGTGAATAACCAATTTTTTCCTCAATTTTCTTGGCACCTTCGTGATCAAATAAACTTGTAGCTGGCATATACCTATAAGTTAAGCCAGCCCTTCTACTTCCTGAATAATTAGGCTTTGAACCATGATATAAATATACATCATGAATAGAAAACATCCCCGGCTGCATAGTAACAAACTTTGCCTTATCTTTTATTTGATCAATATTTTTTAAAGTCTGGTTTAATGTTACATTTTTTTTATTCAGGGTTTTATGCTCAGCAAGATTTTTATTTAAATGTGATCCCGGGATATACTGCAATGGTCCATTTTCAGTTGTAACTTCATCAATAGCTAACCATATGGTTACAGATTCAAGTGGTTTTATAGGCCAATATTCTCCATCCTGATGCCATGGTGTTTCGTTACCTGTTTTTTTGGCTTTGCAGAAAAGTGATGATCCCCATAAAATTATATCATTACCTATTAATTGTTTAACTTCCTCAATAATCTCAGGGAAAAGTGCAAATTTTAAAAAAGCCTCATCTCTCTCATATAAACCACTTACAAATTCATTATTTTCATTTTTATGATCAAGGAGATATTTGTCGAGTGCAGAATTTAGCTCCTCCACTTTGCTTTTAGGTAAACAAGTTGGACTTTTAATTAAACCTTCATTTTGATAAAGTTTAATTTGATCCTCATTTAACATGGTTAAATTTAGCAGATATAAATATTAATATCTATATGTTAATAGAATTAGAAAAATTTAAATTTAATGGAAAACTTTGATTATATAATTTTAGGAGCAGGTTCAGCTGGTTGTGTTTTAGCAAATAGATTAAGTGCTAATCCAAACCACAAAGTATTATTAATCGAAGCTGGTAGCAAAGATACAAATCCATGGATCCATATTCCTGGTGGATATTTCAAAACAATGCTGAACCCAAAAACAGATTGGTGTTTTCAAACTGAAAAAGAAGAGTTTTGTGACAATAGAGAAATGGTTTACCCAAGGGGTAAAACTTTAGGCGGAAGTTCCTCAATTAATGGAATGTTATATATTAGAGGTCAATCTAATGATTTTAATTATTGGAGACAGCTTGGAAATGTTGGTTGGTCATGGGAAGATGTACTTCCTTACTTTAAAAAATCTGAAGATTTTCAATTTGGTGAGAATGAATTTCACGGATCTGGTGGTCCTTTGGCAGTTCAACAAATAAGGGGTACATTTAAAGTGTGCGATCTATTTATGGATGCTGCAGAAGAGTTTGGTCACAAAAGAACTGATGATTTTAACAATGGTGACAATGAAGGAATGGGCTATTTTCCCTTTACAGTAAGAAACGGTCTTAGATGTAGTACTGCTGTTGGTTATCTCAATCCGGTAAAAAAAAGAAAAAATTTAAAAGTTGTTACTAATGCTCACGTTAAAAATATTGAGTTTGATAATAAAAAAGCAGACAAGGTGAATTATTGGATTGGTGATAACGTAATATCTGTAAAAGTGAACAAAGAGGTAATTTTAAGCTCAGGAACTATAGGTTCACCTCATATACTTCAAGCTTCAGGTATTGGTCCAGGTGAACTTTTAAAAAAAAATAATGTAAATGTAATAAAAGATCATCCTGGAGTAGGCATGAATTTAACTGATCATTTAATGTTAAGACCAGTATATAAAGTTAAAAATTTAGAAAGCTTAAATGACATTTATTATAGCATGACTAAAAAGCTTATGACCGGACTTAAATATTTCTTATTTAGAAAAGGCCCACTCACTGTTGGGGCTAGTTATTTATGTGGCTTTGTTAAAAGTGATAATCATTTGGCAACTCCTAATTTACAATTCCATGTATCTCCAGCTAGTACAGATGTATTAGGGAAAGGCTCTCTTCATAAATTTACAGCTTTTACTCCTAGTATCACAAACGTAAGACCAACAAGCAGAGGTTCAATTAAATTAAAATCATCTGATACAAGGATATCTCCAGAAATTAAGATGAATTACTTATCTACAGATGAAGACAGGGAAATTGCAGGTAAAGCTTTAAAAATCACAAGAAATATTGTTATGAATTCAAAAGCATATAAAGAATATGAACCTGAGGAATATAGGCCTGGAGTTCATATTACAGATAATGAGGAATTAGCTAAAGAAGCTGGAAAATTTTGTAGCACTATTTTTCATCCAGTAAGCACTTGTAGAATGGGAACCGACGATAATGCTGTTGTATCTGATCGATTAATCGCTCATGGCTTAGAAAATTTAAGAATTGTTGATGCCTCTGTCATGCCTTCAATAACCTCAGGAAATACTAATGCACCTACTATTATGATTGCTGAAAAAGCAGCTGATATGATAATAGAAGATGCTAGATGACCGAAGAAATAACAATTTTTTTTCAAATAATATTTATAGATTTAATTTTAGCTGGAGATAATGCCATTATTATAGGAATGGTTGCTTCAAAATTTCCTGCTGAACAAAGAAATAAAATTATTTTTTGGGGCATTGGTGGAGCGGTTATATTAAGAATTTTATTAACACTTATAACAGCTTATCTTTTACAAATTACAGGATTAAGACTTATCGGTGGACTGTTGCTTCTCTATATAGTTTATAAACTTTATGTGGATGTAATTAAGAATTCAGGTGATGCTGATGAAAATATTAAAGTTGATAACTCATCAATGTTAAAAGCTGTTTGGACTGTTTTACTAGCTGACTTTACTATGAGTCTTGATAATGTGCTAGGGGTCGCTGGTGCTGCTAAAGATCATTATTTTTTATTAATATTTGGTCTTGTTTTATCTATTATTTTAATGGCTACAGCTGCAACATTAATTTCTAAATGGATAAAAGATTATAAATGGATAGCATGGGTTGGTTTATTTGCTATATTGTTTGTTGCGGTTGAATTAATTTACACTGACTTAAAACTTTTTATTTAAATGTATTTAAAAAAAATTAATCTTAAAAATAAATATGCTCTTGTTACTGGAGCTGGAAAAGGATTAGGAAGAGCGTGTTCTATTGCAATGGCTGAAGCTGGTGCAACAATAATAGGACTAAGTAGAACTTCCTCTGATTTAGATAAATTAGAAAAAGACATAAAAAAAGTAAAAAGTAAATTGATAAAAATAAACTGTGATGTGATGGATTACCAAGATTTAAGTAATAAATTAAAAAAAATAAAAATAATAGATATTTTAGTAAACAATGCTGGGACTAATATTCCAGAACCATTTGATAAAGTAAAACAAGAAAGCTTAAATTATTTGATAGATTTAAATTTAAGAGCTGCATTTAATGTTGCTCAAATAGTTGTAAAAAAGATGATAAAAAATAAGAAAAGAGGTGGATCTATTATAAACATGTCATCGCAACTAGGTCATGTGGGAATGTCTGGTAGAAACGTTTATAATATGACCAAATTTGGTATTGAAGGACTAACTAAAGGTATGGGTGTAGAACTCGCCACAAAAAATATAAGAGTAAATACTGTAGCTCCGACCTTTGTTGAAACACCAATGGTGAAAAAATTCTTCAAAAATAAAGATTTTAAAAAATTAGCCTTAGGAAATATTCCTATGGGTAAAGCTGCAAAAGAGAGCGACGTAGCAACTGCAGTTTGTTTTTTAGCTTCAGATGCAGCAGCAATGATAACGGGAACATCTATAAAGATAGATGGTGGTTGGACCGCAAAATAATGAAAAAAATATTGCTTATCATAGCAATTTTATTTCCTACAAATATTCTAGCGATTGAATTTACCGGCAAGTTTATTCAAGGACATTATATTTTAGGTAAAACTGATTCAAGTTCGCAAATTATAATCGATAAAAAAATTATAAAAGTATCCAAAAATGGTTTCTTTGTATTTGGTATAGATAGAGATAGAAAATATGACTTATTAATTACAAAAATTTTAAATGGTAAAACTGAAAAAATTACCAAACGTGTATTTAAAAGAAAATACAATATTCAAAGAATAGATGGATTACCTGAAAATAAAGTAACACCGCCAGAGTCTGTATATAAAAGAATAAAAAGAGAGAACGGAAAAATAGGTGAAGCTAGGGCAATAAATTCAAATTTAAATTATTTTAGCAATAAATTCATTATGCCAGTTAAAGGGATAATAAGTGGAGTTTATGGAAGTCAAAGAATTCTAAATGGTAAACCAAAATGGCCTCACTATGGAATAGATATTGCTGCAAAAAAAGGAACACTGATTAAGGCATCTGGGACCGGAGTTGTTACAATGGCTGAAAATGATCTGTATTATACTGGTGGAACAATCATAATGGATCATGGTCATGGCATTTCAACAATCTATTCACATTTAGAAAACGTAATGGTTAACGTTGGAGACTTAATAAAACAAGGTGATATAATTGGTACGGTAGGTTCTACTGGTAGATCAACAGGTCCTCATTTAGACTTTCGTGTAAATTGGTTTCAAACTAGACTTGATCCAATGACAGTTATTCAATAATCTATTATTATGAAAAATGATATCCAATCAGTTTCAAAAAAGCTTGTTAATGCATACAATAAAAATAAATTAATCAATCCAATACCAGAGAAGTTTTGTAAAAGTATCAAACTTGCACATAAATTAAGATTGCTATGTGAAAGTAAAATTAACGATAGCAAAATAGGATTTAAAGCAGGTGGAACTATTTTTGCTCTATTAAAAAAATTAAAAGAAAAAGAACCTTTCCATTCGTCAGTATT
>JACWDO010000012.1 GCA_014654115.1 Pelagibacterales bacterium SAG-MED17
CAGTCATTGAAGATGAGCAAAAGATAAAAAGATTAGATGAAGGAGACAAACTTATAGGAAAGGTTCAACAAGAGTTTTTGATGGAGGTTGACTTTATGAAAAAAATTAAATGGGCTGAATTTTTAGCTTCTTATGTTTCTAGTTGGGCACAAGAAGAATTAAAAAAAGAAATTAAAAATTTCCAATTAATTAAATCTTGGGTAGTAAGACAATTTCAAAATGATTATAATCCAGTTCATTGGCATAGTGGGGATATATCAGGAGTAGGTTACTTAAAGGTTCCTTCTCATTTAGGCAATACATCGCAACCTGATAAAAAAACAAATGAAAATGGAAAGTTGCAATTAATATCTGGATCTCCAAACTTATTTTCAAAATCTACTTATTTGGTAAAGCCTGAATTAGGAGATTTTTACTTATTCCCAAATTACTTAATGCACACTGTCTACCCATTTTCAGGAACTGAAGAAGAAAGAAGATCGGTATCATTTAACGCTAAAGTTGAATTTTTTAACTAAATTATGAAAAGTAAAAAATTATTCATTAAAACATTTGGTTGTCAAATGAATGAGTATGATTCTAATAGAATCTATGACTCAGTAAGCAAGTTGGGTTTTGTAAAAACTAATAACCAATCAAATGCAGACTGTTATATTTTAAATACGTGTCACATACGCGATAAAGCCAAAGAAAAAGTTTACCACGAAATCGGTAGAGTTAAAAAATTATATAGAGACAAAAAAAAACCAATAATGGTAGTTGCAGGCTGTGTTGCGCAGGCTGAAAATGAAGAAATGGTGAAGAGAGAACCATACATAGATATTGTGTTGGGTCCCCAATCTTATCATAAAGTTAATGATTTACTAAAAAAACATATGGTAAATTTAAAACAGGAAGAAACAGAATTCGATACTATTTCAAAATTTGGATATTTTGATCAAATTAAAAATAATGATAATAAAGTATCAGCTTTTTTAACTATTCAAGAGGGATGTGATAAGTTCTGCCATTTTTGTGTGGTGCCTTATACAAGAGGACCTGAGTATTCTAGACCATTTAGTAAAATTATATCAGAAGCAGAGCAATTAATAGAAAATGGTGCAAAAGAGATTACATTGCTTGGTCAAAATGTTAATGCTTATTCTCATACAGAAGATTCTAAAGAATTTAGAATCTCTAATTTAATAAACCGTTTAGAAAAATTTTCAGAGTTAGAGAGAATAAGATATACCACCTCGCACCCAAAAGATATGACTGATGATTTAATTGATTGTTATTCATCTAGTCATAAATTGATGCCTTTTGTTCATTTACCAATTCAAAGTGGTTCTAATAAAATGTTAGAGTTAATGAATAGAAAACATAATGTAGATGATTATTTAAGAATTTATGAAAGACTAAAAAAAATTAATAAAGAGATAGAATTTTCTAGCGATTTTATAATTGGTTATCCTGGAGAATCTCAAAAAGATTTTGAAGATACATTTGACCTAATAAAAAAAATAAGGTTTATTAATTCTTTTTCATTTATTTTTAGTCCTAGACCAGGGACAAAAGCATCGACATTAGAGATGATTGATAAAAATTTAGCTAAAGAAAGACTTACTTTAATTCAGGAAGAATTATTCAATAATCAAAAAGATAAAAATAAATCATTAGAGAATAGCATAGTTGATGTGTTAGTTGAAAATAAAATGGAAAAACAAAATAAATTATTTGGAAGAAATAAATATATCTCTCCTGTAATTTTTGATGGAGATGAAAGTCATATTGGTAAAGTTGTAAAAGTAAAAATTCAAAATAGTAACCAGAATACATTATTTGGTTTACTAGACAAAAAAATGAAAGCTGCTTGAATTGAGTAATTTAAGAAAAAAAAACATTATTTCAGAATTAAAATACGTATATTCTGAAAACGATACTTTAAATATAATATTTCAAAATAATGATTTATTACTTGGTGTAGCAGGTGAGTTTAATAACAATTTAAAGGAATTAGAGAAAATTGCAAAAACAAGCTTATACTCAAGAGGTAATTCCATTCTAGTAAAAAGTGATCCAGAAAAGAATAATTTGATTAAAAATGCTATACAATTTTTGACTGAACAATTTTTAAATAATGGAACAATCGAAAAAAAAGATATAATTTCATCAATAAGCAAATTTATGATTGACGAAAAAAATAACTCTGAAAAAAAAATAGAATATATAATTAAAACACCAAAAAAATCAGTAATTCCAAGGTCTGAAAGACAGAAAGATTATGTTAGAGCTTTAGGGGAATCAGACATAATTATCTCAGCTGGACCAGCTGGTACTGGTAAAACCTTTTTAGCAGTTGCTGTAGCACTCACTATGTTATTAGAAAAAAAAATTGAAAGAATCATTTTGTCAAGACCAGCAGTTGAAGCTGGCGAAAGACTTGGATTTTTACCTGGAGATATGAGGGAGAAGGTTGACCCATATTTAAGACCATTGTACGACTCATTATATGATTTATTAGATTTTGAAAAAATACAAAAAAAAATCGAAGTAGGTGATATTGAAATAGCACCTTTAGCCTTTATGAGAGGAAGAACTTTAAAAAATTCTTTCGCAATACTTGATGAAGCACAAAATGCAACAGATACGCAGATTAAAATGTTTTTAACTAGAATTGGAGAGAATTCAAAGATAGTAATTAATGGGGACCCATCCCAAATAGATCTACCTAATAAATCACTTTCAGGTTTACATAGATCGAAAAAATTACTAGGACATTTGAACGAAATTTCTGTGGTTGATTTTGATCATAAAGATGTGGTTAGACATCCACTTGTATCTAAAATCGTTAAGGCATACTCTGATCAAAGCTCTGAGGGATGATAAAAGCCAATGTAATATCTGGCAATTTAAATTGGAAAAAAATTATAAAAAAGCCAAATGATTATTTAAATAAAAAGCTTAAGATAATATCTAAATCGCCCTCATTTAAAAAAAAAAATTATGAATTTTCGTTACTTTTAACTAATGATAAGCAAATGAAATATTTAAATTTTAAATTTAGAAAAAAAAACAAAACTACTGATGTTTTGTCTTTCCCGATGAAATTTAAACAAAAAAAAAGATTATATATTGGTGACATAGCAATTAGTTATGAAATTATTAATGAGCGATCAAAAAAAACAGATTTCTTTTTAGAGTTTGATAAAATGTGGATTCATGGATATCTTCACTTAATCGGTTATGATCATAAAAAATTAAATGATTTTAAAAAAATGCTTAGAAAAGAAAAATCAATTTTAAAATATTTTCATAAAGTAGTTTGACCTTTTTACATAAAAATAAAATTTTACTATATTTTTTCTTATTTTTATTGGGTTTAATCTCATCTTTTAGTCTGCCCCCTTATAATTTTTTTTTCTTAAATTTTTTTTCATATCCATTTTTTTTATGGATTTTATTATTTTATTCAAAAAATAAAATTAAATCATTCAATCTTGGATGGATGTTCGGTTTTGGTTATTTTATCTCTAATTTATATTGGATAACCAATTCACTTACTTTTGAAGAAATTTTTAAGCCTTTAATACCATTTGCTCTTATTTTAATTCCACTACTCCTAGGATTATTTTATGGTTTATCATCATTAGTTTTTTCAATTTTAAATCCAAAAAAAAATCTTTTATCAATTTTAATATTAGGCACTTCTCTTTCTATTTTTGAATTTACCAGAAGTTTTATATTTGGTGGTTTTCCATGGAATTTAATTTCTTTTAGTTTTGTAAGTTATTTGGAACTTATCCAATTGCTTTCCATAACAGGAACTTACGCTTTTAATTCAATAATTATTTTATTTTTTTTATTGCCAGCTACTTTATTTTTAACTAGTAAAAAAAAAACAAAAATAAGTATTTTTAGTTTTTCATTATTTATTATTTTTGCCAATTATTTTTGGGGTAGTTCAAATTTAAAAAATTATGAATTAGTAGAAAAAAAAGATTTAGGATTTACTATTAAAATAATTTCACCAAAAATAAATATTAATAGGTATTTTCAAAATGAAAATCCTAGTGAGTTTATCTTAGAGTTAATTAATATTTCTGAGCCAAATACATCAAATGAAACAATATTTATTTTACCAGAAGGTATTCTCTCAAGTATTTATTTTGAAGATCTAAAAAAATTTAAAACTCTTTTTTCAAATAATTTTTCAAATAAACATAAAATTATTTTAGGCATGAATATGTACGAAAATCAAAAGATTTATAATTCTCTTTTAGTTTTAGATAACCAGCTTGATATTTTGGATAAATATTATAAGAATAAATTAGTACCTTTCGGTGAATTTTTACCCTTTGAAAAATTTTTTCATAAATTAGGTTTGAAAAAAATTACCCAGGGTTATCAGTCTTTTACCCCAGACAACCACAGAAATTTAATTAAATTGAATAATTTCACTTTTATTCCACTTATTTGTTATGAAGTTATTTATTCTGGTAGGATAAATAAAAATGAAAAAAATTATGATTTTATTTTAAATATATCTGAGGATGGTTGGTTTGGGAATTCAATTGGCCCATATCAACACTTTTATCACTCTATTTTCAGATCTATTGAAGAAGGTAAGGCTGTCATCCGCTCATCAAACAATGGTATTTCAGCTTTTATAAATCCAAAAGGACAGGTAATTAATAGTATTTTAACAACTGAGAAGGGATTTATTGAAATTAAGTCTTTTAAAAAGTCCTATAAAACTATCTTTAGTTCTTATGGTAATAAGATCTTCTTTTATTTTCTGTCTATTTATATTAGTTTAATTTTTTTTTTTAAAATACGGGAGAATTAATAATGAAAAAAAATTTTTTATTTACTAGTGAATCAGTGTCAGAAGGACACCCAGACAAAGTTTGCGACAGAATTTCAGACATGGTTGTGGACAGTTTTTTAGCTTCAGAACCACAAGCAAGAGTTGCTTGTGAAACTTTAACAACTACTAATAAAGTCGTATTAGCTGGAGAAGTAAGAGGTCCAGAACTTAAAGAAGATGAATTAATTTCAAAAGTAAGAGATTGCATTAAAGATATAGGCTATGACCAAGATGGTTTTTCTTGGAGAGATCAAACTAAAATTGAAACACATTTACACTCTCAATCAGCAGATATTGCGATGGGTGTAGACTCGGCTGGAAATAAAGACGAGGGTGCCGGAGACCAGGGAATCATGTTTGGTTATGCTTGCAATGAAACAGATGTTCTAATGCCAGCTCCAATTCATTATTCTCATAAAATTTTAAGACTGATGGCTGAGGATAGAAAATCAGGAAAGTTAAATGGAATAGAGCCAGACTCAAAAAGTCAAATTACTATTGAATATAAAGATGGTATGCCTTCAGCTGTAACATCAGTAGTTATTTCTACACAACATTCAAAAGATGTTAGCTTAGCTCAAGTTAAAGAACTTTGTATGCCTTACATTGAGCGATCTATTCCTAAAGATTTATTGGGAAGTCTTAATGAAAAAGAGATTTATATCAATCCAACTGGAAACTTTGTAATTGGTGGCCCCGATGGAGATAGTGGTTTAACTGGTAGAAAAATTATTGTCGATACATACGGTGGAGCTGCACCACATGGTGGAGGTGCATTTTCTGGGAAAGATCCTACAAAAGTTGACAGGTCAGCTGCTTACGCATCAAGATATTTAGCTAAAAATGTTGTTGCATCAAAAATTGCAGATAAATGTTTAATTCAATTAGCTTATGCGATTGGTGTGTCTAAACCATTGTCAATTTATGTAGATTTATTTGATAATGACGAAGAAAAAAACATGCATGTCGAAAAACTTATAAATGAAAATTTTGATTTAAGTCCAAGAGGTATTAGAGAAATGCTTGGTCTAAATAAACCTATATATGAAAAAACAGCTGCTTATGGGCATTTTGGAAGATTGCCTGAAAATGATGGATCATTTTCTTGGGAAAAAACTGACAAATCTGATGTTTTTAGCAAGTAAATATTGTTGAAAATCAATTAAAAATAACTATATTCCAGACACATTATTGAAATTTCAAAAATGGGCTTAGGCCCATTTTTTTTTGGCTAAAAAAATTATGTTAAATAGAAGAGCTGACAAACTAGAATTATTAAGAATCGCTGAAGCAGTAGCTTTGGAAAAATCCATAGATAAAGAACTCATCATAAGTTCAATGGAGACAGGAATTGCAAAAGCAGCTAAGTCAAAGTTTGGACCTGATAACGAGATAATGGTAGAAATTAATAGAGATAATGGAGACATTGGTATATTCAGAAAATTAACAATTGTTGAGAAACCTGAGAATTCAAGTTTAGAAATCACCTTAGATGATGCAACAAAACTTAATCAAGCAAACATGGGTAAGCAAATTGGAGATGAAGTCCTTCAGCCTCTGCCATCATTTGATTTTGGAAGAATTGCAGCCCAAACAGCAAAGCAGGTGATAAGTTTTAACGTTAGGGAAGCTGAAAGAGAAAGACAATACAATGATTTTATAGACAAAAAAGATACAATTTTAAGTGGGATTGTAAAAAGACTTGAATTTGGAAATGTGATTGTTGATTTAGGGAGGACTGAAGCAATCATTCAAAAAAATGAAATGATACCAAGAGAAAATATTAAAGCCGGAGATAGAGTTAAAGCATATTGTTTAGATGTAAGGAGAGAACCTAGAGGTCAACAAATCTTTCTTTCAAGGGCTCATCCCAAATTTATGGATAAACTTTTTATACAGGAAGTTCCAGAAATTTATGATGGATTAATTGAAATCAAATCATCATCAAGAGATCCAGGAAGTAGAGCAAAAATATGTGTAAAAGCTATTGATACATCATTGGATCCAGTAGGTGCATGTGTAGGTATGAGAGGTAGTAGAGTTCAGGCAGTAGTAAACGAGTTGCAAGGAGAAAAAATTGATATCGTAAACTGGTCAGAAGATCCAGCCGTTATAGCTGCAAATGCATTATCACCAGCTGACGTTCAAAGAGTAAATGTTGATAATGAAGCAAAAAAACTTGATGTTATTTTAACTGAGGAAAATCTGAGTAAGGCTATCGGAAGAAGAGGTCAGAATGTAAGGTTGGCAACTAAACTATTAAATTACGAAATAAATATAATGACAGAACAAGAGGACTCAGAAAGAAGGCAACTAGAATTCAAAGAGAAAACTGACAACATAGTAAAGAATCTTGAGCTAGATGAGACGCTAGGACAATTACTTGTAGCAGAAGGGTTCTCAACAATTGATGATATTAAAGATAGTTCAACTGAATCTTTGGTAAAAATTGAGGGAATTGAGGATGATACAGCAAAAGAACTTATTGAAAGAGCAAAAGAATACCACGCAAAAGATCAAGAAGAAATTTCAAAAAGAATTAAAGATTTAGGATTAGAAAATGATTTAATTAATCATGAAGGTCTTACAGCGGGCATGCTGGTTACATTGGGTGAACAAAAAATCTTAACTTTAACAGATTTAGCAGATCTAGCATCTGATGAGTTAACTGGTGCTTATGATGTAATTAAAGGTGAAAGAGTAAAAATTAAAGGTTATTTAGAAGATTTTGCTCTATCAAAGATAGAAGCCGACAATTTGGTTATGTCGGCTAGAGATAAAGTTTATAAAGATTGAAAGATGAAAAATGGAAAAAAAAAAATTAAAGTTATCAATAACAGGAAGTTCTCAGAAAACTTTTAGTAGTATAGAGCAGGCTAAATCAAAATCAAAAAACACTGTTGTAATAGAGAAAAAAAGCTCAAAATTTCAAGGCAAATCTCAATTTGTAAGACCTAACAACGATAATTTCAGATCAAACAAAAATGCCTCAGCAAGGCCAAATAATTTCACTAGACCATCATCTCCACCTTCTTCTGACTTTGAAAAAAGAAAATTAGCAGAGCAAAGAGCTACAAGAAGAATTAAAGGTGAGGTTCAAAAAGATAATAAATCTAATAAAATTAGTGGAAAAAGAAGAGAGTTAAAATTAACTATTTCACGAGCCTTAAGTGATGATCATGCTGAGGCGAAATCAAGAAGTCTGGCTTCCTTGAAAAGAGCAAAACAAAAAGAAAATAGAAATTTAAATCAAGAAGAAAGTAATAAAGAAAGTTTTACACAAGTCAAAAGAGAAGTAAATCTTCCAGAAGTAATAACAATCAAAGAGCTAGCAAACAGAATGGCTGAACAATCTAGCAATATCATTAAACATTTGCTTGGTATGGGAGTAACTGTAACAATAAATAACACAATCGATGCTGATACAGCTGAATATTTGGTAAAAGAATTTGGTCATAATCCTATACGTGAGACAAAGGCTGAAGAAATAATTGAAAAAATAAAAGAGGTTAAATCAGAAAATTTACAAAATCGACCTCCAATCGTTACAGTTATGGGGCATGTTGATCATGGTAAAACTTCAGTTTTGGATGTGCTAAGGAAAGCTAATGTAGTATCAGGGGAATTTGGAGGCATCACTCAACATATTGGAGCTTATCAAATTAATCACGAAAATAGTAAAATAACATTCATTGATACCCCAGGTCACGCAGCATTCACAGAGATGAGAGCTAGAGGTTCCAAGCTAACAGATATTGTAATTTTAGTTGTAGCAGCGGACGATGGAGTTAAACCACAAACTATAGAGTCCATTAAACATGCAAAAGCAGCAAAAGTACCAATAGTTGTTGCTATAAATAAGTGTGATCTACCTGAGGCAGACCCACAAAAAATAAAAAATCAGCTTTTAGAATATGAGTTAATTGCTGAAGATTTATCAGGAGATACTTTAATGGTAGAAATCTCAACAAAAACCAAAAATAATTTAGATAAGTTAGTTGAGTCAGTTTTACTGCAGGCAGAATTACTAGATTTAAAAACAGATTTTGAAACAAATGCGAAAGGAATTGTTCTAGAGTCGAAGATAGATATTGGAAGAGGCCCAGTTGCAAACATTGTTGTAACCGTAGGTACTCTTAAAAAGGGAGATTATTTTGTTAGTGGATTAAAATGGGGAAAAGTAAGAGCAATAATAAATGACCAAGGTAAAAATATTGATATTGCCGAACCAGCTAGTCCAATTGAGATTATTGGTATTAATGGTGCAGCAAAATCTGGTGATGATTTTATTGTTTTATCAAATGAAAAAGAGGCAAAATCACTTTGTGAAGCAAGAATTGAAGAATCAAAAGATGATAAAATACCTCTTAATTTTGTCACGCAAGATTCTGCTTTTCAGAACTCAGCATCAGAGGAATTAAATATAATTATTAAATCTGATGTTCATGGTTCATCTGAGGCAATCAAAAATGCAATAGATCAAATAAAACATGATGAGGTAAAACCAAAAATACTTCTCTCTGACATAGGAATGGTAACTGAAACAGATGTAACTTTGGCAAAGGCATCAAATGCTGTAATAATTGCTTTTAATGTTAAACCAAGTAAAGAGGCAAAAAAAAGGGCTGAGCAAGAAAAAATATCAATCTTCTCTTATAACATAATATATGAAGTGTTAGATTTCATAAAAGCGAAGATGTCAGGGTTATTATCTCCAAATATTGATGAAACAATTATAGGGAGTGCAGAAATTCTTGAAATTTTTAAAGTTTCAAAAGTAGGGAAAGTAGCTGGATCAAAAGTAGTAGAGGGAGAAATAACTCAGAACTCTAGTGCAAGAGTTATTAGAGATGGAGCAATAATATTTAATGGCAAAATTGGTTCTATATTTAGAGAAAAAGATCAAACTAAACAGGTATCAGCAGGTTTAGAATGTGGAATTACCCTTAAAGACTTCGCTGATTATCAAAAAAAAGACATCATAGAAGTTTATAATGCAACAATTACTGAAAGAACAATTTAAATGAAACATTTAGGTAAACCAATTACACAAAGACAACTAAGAGTTGGGGAGATGATTAAACAAGCTTTAGGCACTCTTTTCATAAGAGATGAGGCGAAGATACCAAATTTATCTACAAAAGAAATTACTGTTACTGAAGTTAGAATGTCCCAAGATTTAAAAACAGCAAAAATATTTGTGATGCCACTAGGAGGAAAAAATTCAGAAGAAATTATAGAAAAATTAAAAATAGCTTCATTTATGATTAGAAAAGTTTTATCTAAAAAAATAATTATGAAGTTTCTGCCAAAGCTATTTTTTGTAAAAGATGATTCTTTTGATTATGCAGAAAAAATAGAAAATTTAATTAAACAAACAAATAAATAAAGGAAAAAATGAAAGAAAAAGTAAAAGAGCTTCAAATCCATGATAAGGATACCGGATCTTCAGAAGTTCAAATTGCTCAATTAACTGGAAAAATTGAGAGTCTATCGAAACATATTAAACAATTCAAAAAGGATAAACATTCTTCTGTAGGCCTTTTGAGAGCAGTAAATAGAAGAAAAAAACTACTAGACTACTTAAAGAAAAATAATATGGAGTCTTATAAAGCAGTGTTAACAAAATTAAATTTAAGGAAGTAAATGTTTAAAGTAATAAAAAAAGAAATAGAAGTAAGTGGAAAAAAATTAAGTTTAGAGACTGGTAAAATAGCAAGACAAGCAGATGGAGCAATTATAGCTCAATGTGGTGAAACAGTTATTTTAGCAACAGTTGTTGGTGCCAAGAAAGTAAATCCAGACATGGATTATTTTCCTTTATCTGTAAATTATCAAGAAAAATATTATGCTGGCGGAAAAATTCCTGGTGGATATTTTAAAAGAGAAGCAAGACCAACTGAAAGTGAAACATTAATTTCTAGATTAATTGATAGACCGATTAGACCTTTGTTTCCAGATGCATTTAAAAACGAAGTACAGTTGCTACCCACGGTAATTTCATACGACGCTGAAAATCAACCAGATATTTTAGCAATCACTGCTTCATCAGCAGCCTTAGCTATCTCGGGAATGCCATTTATGGGTCCGGTAGGAGCTTCTAGAGTTGGCTTTATTGAAGGAAAGTACGTACTTAACCCATCTAAAAAAGAATTAGAAAAATCTAAGTTAGATCTTGTTGTAGCTGGAACTAAAGATGCGGTATTAATGGTCGAATCTGAAGCAAATGGATTGACGGAACAAGAAATGCTAGATGCTGTGAAGTTTGGACATGAAGGGTTTGTCCCAGTAATAGAAATGATCGAGGAACTAGCTAAGGAATGTAGAAAACCTGAGTGGACTGTTGAGAAGAAAGATCTTTCGGAAGTAAAAAAGAAATTAGAAGATGAATTTACTGAAGATTTAAAGAAAGCATTTTCTACAAGAGATAAACAAGATAGATCTAATCAAATTTCTGAAATTACTGAGAAAGCTAAAAAGCTTTATGAAGAAAATGCGGATTACTCAGATCTAGATGTAAACTCACAACTAAAAAATTTAGAAAAATCTATAGTTAGAACTGATATACTTAAAAACAAAAATCGTATTGATGGAAGAGGGCTTGCGGATGTAAGACCTATCATGTGTGAAGTTGGAGTTCTACCAAGAGCCCATGGTTCAGCATTATTCACTAGAGGAGAAACCCAAGCAATTGTAGTTACCACTCTAGGAACTAGTGATGATGAACAACGTTTAGAAAGTTTAGATGGACAACATAGAGAAAGATTTATGCTTCATTATAATTTTCCTCCTTTTTCAGTTGGTGAAACTGGAAGAATTGGAACTGGTAGAAGAGAAGTTGGTCATGGAAAATTAGCATGGAGAGCAATTAATTCCTCATTACCTTCAAAAGAATCTTTCCCATATACTTTTAGAATTGTATCAGAGATAACAGAGTCTAATGGATCTTCTTCAATGGCGTCTGTTTGTGGAGCATCTCTTGCACTTATGGATGCAGGCGTTCCAATAAAGGAGCCAGTTGCAGGTATTGCCATGGGTTTAATTAAAGAAGGTGATGATTTTAGTGTTCTATCTGATATTTTAGGTGATGAAGATCACTTAGGTGATATGGACTTTAAAGTTGCTGGAACTAAAGATGGTATTACATCATTACAAATGGATATTAAAATTACAGGTATTACATTTGAAATAATGGAACAGGCTTTAAACCAAGCTAAAGATGGAAGAATTCACATACTTGGTGAAATGAATAAAGCTTTGAGCGAGTCTAGAGCTGATGTTGGAAAACACACACCAAAAATGGAACAAGTAACTGTTGATAAAAAAGATATCGCAGCCGTGATTGGAAAAGGTGGAGCAACTATAAGGGAGATTGTTGAAAAATCAGGTGCTAAAGTCGATGTTAACGATGAAGGTGTAGTAACAGTAGCTGCTCCTGATGAAGAATCTAGAAACATTGCAATGCAAATGATAAAAGACATAACTGCTAAAGCTGAATTAAATAAAATATATAACGGAAAAGTTATGAAAATTATGGAATTTGGTGCATTTGTTAATTTCTTAGGTAAACAGGATGGTCTTGTTCATATTTCAGAACTTGCCCCTAAAAGAGTAGAAAAAGTTACTGACGTAGTTAAAGAAGGAGACGAAGTAAAAGTTAAAGTGATTGGTTTTGATAGAGGTAAAGTTAAACTTTCCATGAAACAAGCTGCTGAATAATCAGTAACTTAAATTAAAATTCTAAACCCCTGGAATGAATGTTCTGGGGGTTTTTTTATGGGGTACCTAGTAACAGAACGCCCCTTAATTACTAACTCTCCGGGACAAAAAGCAAGCAAAGACCGTTACTACAATATCTTTTTCCACCATCAGGCCCGTCATTGAAAACATGGCCATGATGAGCACCGCAATTTGCACAAGAATATTCAGTTCTTTTCATTCCAAATGAATAGTCAGTTTTTGTTACAAATACACCAGGTAGTGCCTCTGTAAAAGATGGCCAACCAGTTCCACTGTCAAATTTTTTAACAGACTCAAATAATTTTATACCACAGTTTGCACAATGATATGACCCTTTTCTTTTCTCATAATTTAATTCACTAGTGCCTGCACGCTCTGTACCCTCTTCAAACATTATTATTTTTTGCTCATTTGTAAGGTCAGGATTTAATATATTGTATTCACTTTCATCTTTTTTTAATTTTTTTTTAAAGCCTATTATATTGTTGGCTAAAGATGTTAATGGATAAAATATAAAACCTAGTATAGAAGCCCCAGCAATTTTCAAAAACGTTCTTTTCATAAAAATTATTTATTAATTATTTATTTTTTTTTCCAAGCTTATTTATTAAAAATAAAGCAACTGCAGTCAATAGGGCAAAAACTTCTAGCGCATGACCAGAGCCCTCAAGAATTAATTGAACAAAAATAAATATTATACAAACTACAAACCAAACTAAAATTAGCATAATAATAAACTCTTAAGATATATTTTTTGGATCTGGCATACCTACTTTATTATAACCAGCATCAACATAATGAATTTCACCTGTAACACCACCTGCCATATTACTTAGAAGATATAATGCTGAGTTTCCAACATCTAAATTATCAACATTTCTTTTTAAAAATGAATGATCAGCATTCCATTTGTATAAGAATTTGGCATCTCCGATGGCTGATGCCGCCAAAGTCTTTATTGGACCGGCACTTATTGCGTTAACTCTTATGCCTTTAGCCCCCAAATCTCTTGCTAAGTATTTAACACTAGACTCTAATGCTGCCTTACAAACTCCCATAACATTGTAATTAGGGATAGCTTTATTAGCCTCATAGCTAAGCGTAATCAAGCTGCCACCTTCTTTCATAACTTTTGAAGCTTCTTTTGCAACTTCAGTAAATGAAAAGCATGAAATCAGCATACTTCTTAAAAAATTTTCTCTTGTTGTATTTAGATATTCTCCTGAAAGCTCAGATTTATCCGAAAAAGCAATTGCGTGAACAACAAAATCTATTTCTCCCCACTGAGATTTAATATCTTCAAATAATTTTACTACTTCTTCTTTTTTTTCAACATCACAACTAAATGTAACGTTAGAGTTCAGCTTTTCTGCTAAAGGAATAACTCTTTTTTTAAGAGCATCACCTAAATAAGTAAAAGCCAATTCAGCACCTGCCTCTGCTAGTTTCTGGGAAATACCCCATGCAATAGATCTCTCATTAGCAACACCCATTATCAGTCCCTTTTTACCCTTCATTAAAGACATAATTAGACTTTCTCAAATACTAGAGTTGCATTTGTTCCGCCAAAACCAAAACTATTAGACATGACAGTATTTAATGTTGCATCTGTTTCTGTTTTTGCAACTATTGGAAATTTTTTAGCCTCTTCATCCATTTCGCTTATGTTAGCTGAGCCAGTAATAAAGTTATTTTTCATCATAATTAGACAATATATTGCTTCATGCACTGATGCAGCCCCTAATGGATGGCCTGATAAAGATTTAGTTGAACTAATCTTTGGAATTTCATTTCCAAAAGCCTCTTTAACAGCATTTAATTCCGTAATATCCCCAACTGGTGTAGAGGTTCCATGTGTATTTATATAATCAATTTTATTCTTAGAAGTTGCCATAGCCATTTGCATGCATCTGACTGCTCCTTCGCCTGAAGGTGCTACCATATCATAACCATCTGAAGTTGCTCCATAACCAGTTAATTCTGCGTATATTTTGGCCCCTCTAGCTTTTGCATGTTCATATTCCTCTAAAACAAGTACTCCAGCGCCTCCAGCAATTACAAAACCATCTCTAGTTTTGTCATAAGCTCTTGATGCTTTCTCAGGTGTATCATTATATTTTGAAGATAATGCAGTCATTGCATCAAACATAGCAGTCATTGCCCAGTGTATCTCTTCGCTACCACCTGCAAAAACAACATCTTGTTTTCCCATTTGGATAAGTTCCATTGAATTTCCAATACAGTGTCCACTTGTTGCACAGGCTGAACTCATTGTATAGTTAGTACCCTTAATTTTAAAAGGAACTGCAAGTGTTGCTGATGCGGTACTCGCCATAGTTCTAGGTACAATAAATGGTCCCATTAATTTTGGAGTTTTTGCTCTAGTTTTATCAGCTGCCAAAATAACATTTTCGATTGAGGGTCCACCTGAACCCATAACAATTCCTGTTTTAAAATTACTTACATCGCTCTCTTCTAATCCAGAGTCTTCAATTGCTTCTTTCATAGCAATATAATTATAAGCAGATCCTGAACCCATAAATCTAATTGTTTTTCTATCTATGTGATCCTCAAGTTTTATATTAGGCTTTCCGTGAATATGACTTTTAAGATTATGTTCTTTATATTCTTCCGAAAAAGAAATTCCTGATTTAGTATTTAATAAAGATCGATGAACTTCTTCTTGATTATTTCCAAGACATGAAACAATTCCTAAACCTGTGATTACTACTCTTCTCATTATTTAAATAATCCTACCTTTAAACTGTCTGCAGAGTATATCTTTTTATCATCTGCAAGAAGAATACCATTTGCAAGCCCAACTGTTGTTTCACCTTTAATCAATATTCTTTTCATATCAATAATATATGTTGCCATTTTGACATTTTTCAAAACCTCTCCTGTAAATTTTACAGTACTAACTCCCAAAGCTCTTCCTCTTCCAGGATTTCCAAGCCATCCTAAATAAAATCCAACTAACTGCCACATGGCATCTAATCCTAAACAACCTGGCATTACTGGATCCTCTTTAAAGTGACAATCAAAAAACCATAAATCGTCTTTAATATCAAGTTCAGCTTTCATAATTCCTTTATCAAAAGCACCATTTTTTTCACTTATTTCAGTGATTCTATCAAACATTAGCATTGGTGGAGAAGGTAATTTTGCATTCCCCGGACCAAAAAGGTCGCCATTTGCGCAGCTTATTAGCTCATCATAATTAAAGGAACTTTTTTTCATAATTATGTAACCTTATTACTTGATTTAAGCACATTATAATATAATTTTTCTATATAATTATTGTAATTAGTAATGATTTACGATCCAAAATACGAAAATAAATTAAGAGAATCTGGTTTAAGACCAACCAAACAAAGAATAAAAATTTGCGAGGTTCTATTTAATTCAACTGAGACGTTTCATTTTACCATTAAAGATCTAGTTAAAATCATTGAAAACCAAGCAAATATTAAGGTTTCTCTCGCAACTGTCTATAATACTGTGCATGCTTTTAATAAAAAGGGATACCTAAAAGAAATACCAATAAACTCATCCCAAAGCTACTATGATACAAACATAAGCCATCATCATCATTTCTTTGACGAAGATGAAAATAAATTGATTGATATAGATCAAAACGATGTTGATGAGGTAATGATTAAAAAAACGATACCCGGAAAAAAAATTAAATCTATAGAAGTCATAGCTAAAATTGTAACTGATAACTAATATCAAAAATAATTCATTAATATCAGCTATTTACAAAATACATTAAAATCATTCTAATCTGTTGACATATTTTTTAGAGTCACTATATACAGATTAATTATGATAATCCCAGAAGTTACATTTAAAACAAGAATAGGAGACAATGAAATCCTAGGTGGAGCCTGTGCAATAGGCGGAAAATGGAAAAATATTACAACAAATGAGTTGTTCAAAAATAAGAAGATAGTTTTATTTTCATTACCCGGTGCATTTACGCCTACTTGTTCTTCACAACAGTTACCTGGTTACGAAATTAAATACGAAGAGTTAAAAAAATATGTAGATGAAGTTTATTGTTTATCAGTAAATGACGCATTTGTTATGAATGCTTGGTTTAAGGATCAAAAAATATCGAAAGTAAAACCAATTGGAGATGGAGAAGGTAAATTTACTGAAGGTATGGGAATGCTTGTTAAAAAACCTAAACAGGGGTTTGGTTCAAGATCATGGAGATATTCTGCACTAATTGACAACTGTATTGTAGTTAAAACATTTATCGAAGAAGGAAAAAATGACGAAAGTAAAGACGGAGATCCTTTTACGATAAGTGATGTAGATACTATGCTTAATTATTTAAAAAATAATTAATTCGTAATTCCCCAAATATTATCATCTTTTTTAATCCAACCTGAATAATCACCTGTTTTAATATTACACCATTTTTCCTCACATTTAATAACCTTCAAAAGACGACCTTGGTCTAATTTAGCTAATGGTTTTGAATATTTTGTTGGTTTTTTAAATAGAATTTTTTCATTTGTAGAAATTAATGAGCGAGAAGGTCTAAGTTGAGAAACATGTATCCAGCCACTATTTTTTTTATGATCAATAATTCTTCTGAAATTTTCTTTTTTATCAATTACTTTTAGAGGTAATTCTATCTTTTTATAAACATATTTAATTGGATAATCAAAGCTAGGACCATATCTAACATTTACTTTTTTATTTTTTAACATTAGGAAATAATTATTTTCTTCAGCGATCGACGAGATTGGCAAAATAAAAAGCAAGACTATTAAATATTTTCGCATATGCATCCTTTTCTTTTTTTAAACAATACTTTTCTAAATTTAAGATTAAATAAATCTATAATTAAAATATGTGAATTTAAATTCTTACCAACATTTAAAATTGCCTTCAAAACCTCATTAGCTTGTAGGCTTCCAGTAACAACTGCTGTTGATCCTAATATACCATCCGTCTCACAATCCAGAACTCCTTCAGACGGCTCCCCTTGGTAAAAACATTTTAAACAGGGGCTTTTCTTTAAATTAAAATCAAATGTAAAAATATGTCCCTCAAATTTACTTATAGCTCCAATTATCAGTTTTTTTTTATATTTTAGTGAAAATTTATTTAAAAGGAATTTTGCTTTAAAGTTATCTGTACCATCAACAATGACATCATATAATTTTAAGATTTTTCCAAGATTTTTATCTTCTGCTTTTTCTCTATAAATTTTTACTTTTACATTTTTATTAATTTTACTAATTTTTTTTTTTAATATACTTACTTTATATTTTCCAACATCATCAGAAGTAAACATAACTTGTCGATGTATATTTGATATACTAACCTTGTCATGATCCATCATTCCAATTTCACCAACACCTGCCCGAGAAAGTAAATCAATAACTGGTGACCCCAAACCACCACACCCTACAACCAGAACTTTAGAATTTTTGATTTTACTTTGACCTAAAATTCCAACTTTTTTTAAAACAATCTGTCTTGAATAGCGCTCAAGGTCTTTGTTATTAAACATTTACTATTTACCAGTAGATCCAAATCCTCCAGACCCTCTAATTGTCTCTGGCAATTCATTTGTTTCTTCAATTTCTACTTTTAAAATGGGCATCAAAACCATTTGAGCAACTCTATCTTCATTATTTACAGTAAATTCGTCTTTACCATGGTTAAATAAAATAATTTTTAGCTCTCCTCTATAATCGCTGTCAATTGTACCTGGTGTATTAAGTACACCAATGCTTGATTTTGCGGCAAGACCAGATCTTGGTCTAATTTGAACTTCGGTATCTTCAGGAATTGCAATTGCAATTCCTGTTGGTATTAATTTAGACTCATTTGGTTTGATTGTTATAGGTTCATCTAAGCACGCCATTAGATCCATGCCTGAAGATCCATCAGTTTTATAACTCGGAAGCTTTGCTTTTTGGTTTAGTCTTTTAAATAAAACATTTACCATTACTTAATTAAGCTCAGAAATAACTCTATCCACTATCTCAGATGCTATCAAAGATTTTTTCTTCTTTAATAATTTTTCAGTATCTTTATTTTTATAAAATATAGAAACTTCATTATCGTCAGTGTCAAAGCCTATTGTTTTATCAGATATATCATTTGCAATAATCCAATCACAATTTTTTTGGTCTAATTTTTTTTTTGAATTAATTTCAACATTTTGAGATTCAGCCGCGAAACCAATTGTAATTCTTGGTCTAAGAGAATTATGATTTGATATATTAGATAAAATATCAATATTTTTTTCTAATTTTAGATTGAAATTCTCATCTTTTTTAATTTTTTCACTTTTTATTTCTTTTACTTTAAAATCAGCTACAGCTGCATTAAAAATAGCAACATCTGTTGGAAGATTATTGAGTGTTTCTTTGAACATTTCTTCTGCAGTTTTGACTGAAATAAATTTTACTCCTTCAACTGGGTCTAAATTTGTTTCTCCAGAAATAAGTGTTGTTTCAAAACCATTATCCCTTAATGATTTTGCAATTTCATAACCTTGTTTTCCACTTGATTTATTAGTTATATATCTTACTGGATCGATAAACTCTTTAGTAGGACCAGCTGTAACTAAAGCTTTATATTTTTTATTTCTCTCAATATTCTTAAAATAATTTTGTATATATTCTAAAATGTATGCAGGCTCTGACATTTTTCCTTTTCCGTACTCTCCACAAGCCATATCTCCAATTTCAGGGCCAATTATCTTATATCCATAATTTCTTAATTTTAATAAGTTATCTTTGGTTGATTGATGTTCCCACATTCTTACATTCATAGCAGGTACTAAAAATACTTCTTTATTTGATGCTAAAACTACAGTGCTAGCAAGGTCATCTGTTAGACCATAGCTTAGTTTTGAGATTGTATTAGCTGTTGCTGGTACAATTAAAATTAAATCGGCCCATCTAGAAAGCGAAATATGATCCATTTCTGCCTCATTTTCTGCGCTAAATATATCCTCATATACTTTCTCTTGAGATAGCGATGAAATAGACAAAGGTGTTACAAAGTTTTTACCACTCTTTGTAAGTATTGTTTTAACACTTACATCTCTTTTTTTTAAACCTCTAATTACTTCTAGGCTTTTGTAAGCAGATATTCCACCACATATAATTAGAAGTATTTTTTTATTTTTCATGAGAAGAATTAAAATACCAATAGAGTTAAAATTACAAGAGATAATAAACCAATAATTGATTGATTTCTAAATGACTTCATCTCTTCTTTTTTAGTATTTAATTCGTTATATGAGTTTGAATTTTGGGGTATTTGACCACTTGCGAGGAAATTAAGTGCTTGGTTTGCTTTATCCATTACTTCAGGTAAATTTGGAAGACGTTTTAATACTTCTACAGAGTCTTTCAATGTTTCATTTATTGAATTAATAGGATCTTTTGTTTCTTTTAACCATTTTTCTAAAACAGGTTTTGATGTTTCCCATATATTTGTTTCAGGGTTTAATCTTCTTGCAACTCCTTCAACTACTACCATTGTTTTTTGTAACATAAGTAACTGAGGTTGAGTCTGCATATTAAATTTTTCAGTAACATCAAAAAGTTGTTTTAAAAGTTTACCACCTGAAATATTTTTTATGGAGTGTCCAAAAATTGGTTCACCAATTGATCTTAATGCTTGAGCAAGATCATTGACAGGTACATTCTTTGGAACTAGCCCTGCTGCAAGATGAACTTCTGCAACTTTCTTGTAATCTCTTTGTATAAAACCAAATAAAATCTCAGCTAAAAATCTCTTACTTATATTATCTAGTCTTCCCATAATTCCAAAATCTATAGGAACAATTTGACCACTTTCATTTACAAAAATATTTCCCTGATGCATATCTGCATGAAAAAAACCATCTCTTACTGCGTGTCTTAAAAAATGTTGAATTATATCAGAGGCAATTTTTTTGGTATCAATTGATCTTTTCTCTAGTTCCTCGGTTTCTCTAATTGACACTCCTTCAATCCAATCAAGTGTCATTATATTTTCACTTGTATAATCCCAATAAATCTTAGGAACCTCAAAACCTACATCATTTTTGGTATTTTCCCCATATTCATTGGCTGCAGCTGCCTCAAATCTTAAATCCATTTCAAGACTAGTAATTTCTTTCAACAAAAAAACTACCTCAACCAACTTTAATCTTTTAGTTTTTTTTATTAATGACTCAATAATAAATGCAAAAAGCATCAAGGCATCTACTTCTTCATTAAAAATCTTTTTAATATCTGGTCTTAATATTTTTATTGCTACGTTTTTAATAACTCCATCATCATTTATTTGAGCTTTGTGTACTTGAGCAATAGAGGCAGCTGCAACTGGTTCACTAATATTAATTATTGAATTATATAGTTCATCACCTAAATCTTTTCTAATCATTTCTTTTGCTTTTGATTGTGAAAAAGGTGGAAGTTTGTCTTGTAAATTTTCTAATTCCTTCGAAAGTTCATCACCTATTATATCTGGCCTCGTAGCTAAGAATTGCCCTAACTTTATAAATGTTGTACCCATAGATGCTAGGGAATTTGATAATTTTTCACCTTCATTTAAATTGTCAAATGATTCATTTTTTTTTGTAAAAGAAAAAGAAAGTAATTTAAATATTACGCTTACTAATAAAGGTGGTTTATTAAATTTCGATACAATATTTAAAGCATCCGATTTAGCGAGCTTTCTACCTAATTTAAATAAAGTTAATAACCTTTTAAACATTATATTTTCCAACCAGAATGAATAGCTACTATTCCGCCAGATAAATTTCTATATGAACAATTTTTAAAATTATTTTGTTTCATTAGATCGATCAATTCTTCCTGATTAACAAATTCTTCTATACTCTTTGTCAAATATTCATAAGGTTGTTTATCTCCAACAATTGCTTTTCCTATTTGAGGAATTAATTTTGAGTAATTTTTGTATAAAAAATCCAAATTAGAATTTTGAATTTTTGAAAATTCTAAACACATATATCTTCCACCAGGTTTAAGAACTCTGTAGGCTTCTGATAAGGATTTATCTAAATTTTTTGTATTTCGTAAACCAAAACTAATTGTATAAAAATCAAAAGTGTCATTTTTGAATGGCAACTTTTCTGCCTCTGCAACAACCCATTTTATATTTTTATACTTACTTAGCCTTTTTTTACCTTTTTCAATCATTTTCTCATTTGAGTCTGATGAGGTAATTTCTCCATTTTTCTCTGTATAATCTAAAAATAATTTTCCAAGATCGCCTGTTCCACACGCAACATCTAAATATATTTTGTCTTTTGCTGGACTCATCCAATTCATAAGGTTTTTTTTCCAGAGCCTGTGAATTCCAAATGACATAAAATCATTCATCAAATCATATTTATCGTAAACTTTATTAAATACTCCTTCGACAAGTCCTGCTTTATTTTGAAGATTTTGTTGCATATAAAATATATTAAAACATTAATATAGTATTAAATGCCTGAATTACCAGAAGTAGAAATCGTCAGACAATCTTTGAATAAGAGTATTACAGGAAAGATTATTAAAGACATATTAATAAAAAATAGAAATTTGAGGTTTAAGATCCCAAAAAATTTTGAAAAATACATATTAAAAAAAAAAATTATTAAAGTAGATAGGTTTTCAAAACACTTAATACTCAAATTTGAGGATAGTTCTAATTTAATGATACATCTTGGGATGTCAGGAACTATTCACTTAATTAACAAATCTAAAAAAAAAAACCCTATAACAAATACTAGTTTTTATCATTCTCCATTATTACCAAAAAAGCATAATCATGTAGAAATAAAAATTGATAACTTTAAATTAATTTATAATGATCCAAGAAGATTTGGCTATTTTTCTTACTTTAAAAATAATGAAGAGATAATCAAAAACTTTAAAAAATATGGACCAGAGCCTTTTGATCTTTTATTTGATAAGAAATATATTTTTAATTACTTCAAAAATAAAAAAAAAAATATTAAGAATTTTTTAATTGATCAAAATTTTGTTTCAGGAATTGGAAACATTTATGCAAGTGAAATATTGTTTTTATGCAAAATTCTACCATCCAAAGTGGTAAGTTCACTTAGTTTAAGTGATTGTCAAAAAATCTCTCATTTTTCAAAAGTAGTTTTAAGAAAAGCAATTGAGAAAGGAGGATCAAGTATCAGAGATTTTAAGAATATAAGTGGAGACCAAGGTTCTTTTCAAAAAAATTTTAATGTCTATCAAAGAGAAAATAAAAAATGTTTAAAATATAGTTGCAAAGGAACAATACATAAAAAATTTATTTCAAATAGATCTAGTTTTTTTTGTAATTTGTGTCAAAAATAAACAATTATTGTATTGACCCAATCATTATCTGAAGATATACACTCTCGCTTATGGCGAATACAAAATCAGCAATCAAACGTACTAGAAAAATTAAAAGGCAGACAGCTGTTAATAGGTCTAGAAAGAGTCGTTTTAGAAGTGCGATAAAAAAAATGAACTCTTTAATTGAAAAAAAAGACAAAAAAGAAGCTTTAGCCTTTCTGCCAAAGCTAAACTCAGAATTGATGTCAATTGCAAAAACAGGAATAATTAAAAGACAAAACGCCTCAAGAAATGTATCAAGAATAACAAAAAAAATTAATTCTTTATAACAACCTACAGTAAGTAAGATTTTTTTTTCATACAACTTAAACGTACAATTTATTAGTAAATCACTACATCTAAATTCTTTTATCAAAACATTACTAGATATAGTTTTACAAAAATTTAGTATTTTAAAATTCTTACCCCACTAGGTTGCACAAATAATTTTTAAAAAATTCAATTAAAAATTTATTCAATCATAAATTTTATTTTTTTTTGTTTTTATAAATAAACTTATTGCATTAATTTTTTATAAGTCTTAAGTGGAATTCCTTCATGAAAAATAATTTACAAAACAATAAACCTCTTGAAAAGAAAATTGACTGGCAAAATATTAAAAAAGAATTAAGGGGAAAGTTTGGAAACGATATATTTGAGAGTTGGATAAAAAAAATTGATTTAGTTGATGAATTTCACAATTATATATTATTTTCAGTTTCAAC
>JACWDO010000013.1 GCA_014654115.1 Pelagibacterales bacterium SAG-MED17
AGAACATTTATAGAACTTGAAAAAAAATTATCAATAAAAAAATAAAAAAAATATAAGAATATCAACATGAAAAATTCAATAAAAATTGATCCTTTTGGCTTTAGAGAATACGACGCGCGATGGTTGTACCCTGAAAATATCAATTTAGAAGGTGTGGCAAATTTAGGCAAAGGTTTGGGAACACAAGTAATCAAGCACACAAATAAAAAAAATCCAAGAATCATTGTTGGGCATGACTACAGGTCGTACAGCGAAGAAATTAAAGCAGCTCTAAAAAAAGGACTTATCTCAACAGGCTGTTATGTAGAAGATGTTGGTCTCTCTTTATCACCAATGGTTTATTTTGCACAATTCAATTTAGAAGGCGATGCTGTCGCAATGGTTACTGCTAGTCATAATGAAAACGGATGGACTGGAGTAAAAATGGGTATCAAGAAAGGTTTAACTCATGCACCTGATGAGATGAAAGAATTAAAAGATATAACCTTAAATAGCAAATTTATTGAAGGTGAAGGAAGTGAAAAAGAAATAAGTAATTTTCAAAGCATTTATAAAGATGATCTTATAAATAAAAATAAAATTCAGAAAAAAATTAAAGCTGTCGTTGCCTGTGGAAATGGAACCGCAGGAATATTTGCACCAGACATATTAAGGGGAATAGGATGTGAAGTAATAGAGCTAGATTGTAATTTGGACTATACTTTTCCAAAGTACAATCCTAATCCTGAAGATCTTGAAATGTTACATGCAATAAGTAAATCTGTAAAGGAAAATGATGCTGATATTGGATTTGGATTTGATGGTGACGGTGATCGTGTGGGTGTAATAGATAACAATGGAAATGAAATTTTTTCTGATAAAATAGGATTATTGATTGCAAGAAATTTATCTTCAAATCACAAGGGATCTAAATTTGTTGTAGATGTTAAATCAACTGGATTATATTCAACAGATGAGATTTTAAAAAATAATTCCTGTGAAACTTTGTATTGGAAAACTGGACACTCACACATAAAAAGGAAAGTAAATCAGGAAAAAGCTTTAGCTGGTTTTGAGAAAAGTGGTCATTTCTTTTTTAACCAACCTTTAGGTTACGGATATGATGATGGTATAAATTCAGCTATACATGTTTGTCATTTAATTGATAATAACACAAAAAATATGAGTGAAATCATTAGTGAATTACCTAATACATATCAATCTCCAACTATGGCTCCATTTTGTGAAGATAATGAAAAATATCAGGTTGTTGAAGAAATAATCAAACAAATTGAGAAACTAAAAGCAAACAATGTTCAAATTGACGGCCAAGAAATTAGGGATATTCTTACAGTAAATGGTATCAGATTTTCTTTTGAGGATGGTTCTTGGGGTTTAATTAGGGCTTCATCTAATAAGCCCTCATTGGTAGTTGTTACCGAAAGCCCAACATCTGATGAAAGAAAGAAAAAGATCTTTGATTTCATTGATCAATTGCTACAAAAAACCAAAAAAATTGGTGAATATGATCAAAAGATTTAATTAGAGGTCTAAAAACCTAATCAAAAACAGAGTTCCTATAACATATAAAAATACCCCAAACATTCTTTGTGTTTTATTTTTATCTGAAGTGTGAACCATATTAGCTCCAACACGAGCCATGAAAGAAGTGATGGGGATAAATATCAAGAATGCAGGAATATTTACAAAACCTAAGCTCATAGGAAGATTTGCTTTTAATAAAAAACCTGAAGTTAAAAAACCAATTGAGCCAATTGTGGCTATTACAAAACCTATTGCAGCAGAGCTACCTATAGCTCTACTAATTGGATATCCAAAATATCTTAAAATAGGAACATTCATCATAGCTCCTGTAATACCCATGGGAGCAGATATAAAACCTGATAAGAAACCAAATATAGCTCTAGGAAAAAATTTAAATTTTTTATTATTCTTTAATTCTTGATTTACTAGTAGCAAATATCCACCAAAAAAATAAACAACAACAGCAAAAAATAAAACTAATGATTTAGTATTTAATAATGCTGCCATGTATGTACCAAGCAGAACACCAAATATTACGAAGAGCCCGTAAGTTTTTAATATATTTATATCAACGGCTTTATGCTTTCTATGAGTCATTACTGAAACAAAAGCAGTAAATATTGTAATAGAAAAAGCTGTACCCACTGATAGATGCATCAAATAAGATTTATCAACATTTGCTGTTTCAAAAATAAAAAAAAGAACAGGAACAGAAATTAAACCTCCACCGATTCCAAAATAACCTGCAAAAAATCCTACAGGAAAAGCAGTTATTATCATTAATAAAATTAATAAATAATACTGATTAGAGAGAATAGTATTAATCAATTCGACCTGAAGAATGTAATTTAGGAGAAAGTCTAACTTTATCCATTATATGATCAATTTTTTTAACGTCGGCATCTCTTACACACATATTTTTGCTTAAATATCTTTTCCAGTGACTGGAGCCAGTTTGTCCATGAAATAAACCGAGTGTGTGTCTCATAACTTGATTTACTCTTGTACCTTTTTTCACTTCAGCTTTAACGTAGTCAATTAAGTCTTCAACAATTTCTTCTCGATCTTTTATATTTTGATTGTTGAATATCTCTTTTTCAATATCAGCTAAAAGGTAAGGCGAATGATAAACAGATCTACCAATCATTGCTCCATCTACTTTTTCTAAATGATCTTTTACTTCTCCTACAGATGTGACACCACCATTGATAATTATTTCTAGATCTTTGAAATCTTGCTTTAGTTTATATACATAATCATACTTTAATGGAGGTATATTTAGGTTTTGTTTAGGTGTAAATTTACCAAGCATTGCTTTTCTTGCATGAATTATAAAAGTTTTAACTCCTGTATCTTTTAAAATATTTATAAAATTATAAAGATGTTCGTAATCTTCTACGTCGTCATAACCAATTCTAGTCTTAACAGTTACAGGTAGAGATGTTGAATTAATCATTTCTGACAAACAATCAGCAACTAAATTTGGCTCTTTGATTAAACATGCGCCAAATTTATTCTTTTGAACTTTTTTACTAGGACAACCTAGGTTTAAATTAATTTCGTCATATCCATAATCCTCACCAATTTTTGCAGAATTTGCTAATAATCTTGGAGTAGAACCTCCTAATTGCAAGGCCACTGGTTTTTCCCTTAGGTTAAATGATAAAAGTCTGTCCTTATCTCCTCTATCGATTGCCTCAGAAACAACCATTTCAGTATAAAGTAGAACGTTTTTGCTTATTAACCTTAAAAAATATCTCTCATGTCTATCAGTGCAATCCATCATAGGTGCAACTGATACAAGTCTATTGATCTTAGACATATTTTTTAACTTTATTAGAAATGTTAACTTTTTTTTCGTTTACATACTCTTGGTGATTTTTCTCAATCTTTGCTAATTCATATCTATAATTTACCATAACACCAAATGATCTTTTAAAGCCCACCTCTGAAACATTGGCATTTATTGCAATATCATCGATATCGGCACCGTTTTTTAAATGAAATCTACAAACATCATTTATTGGAAAACCAAAATTATTTTTTTGTTTAGCAAGGTAGTTTAAAGCTAGTTTGCTAATCATAGCCTTATTGTCTGCAATTCTTTTATCCCCTATTTTTAAATCAGATGATTTTAAGAAATCTAAACTATTTTTATTTGCTTCTCCTAGAATCTCTGCGGCTTGTGCACTGTCCATTTTTTTAAACCAATTGGCAAAACCAACCATTGGTGACAAAGTTCCAAAATACTTTATATCGGTGAGTTCTTCTTGAAGTTCGTAAACAACTCTTTTAATTAAGAAATTTCCAAGTGTCACTCTTGATAAACCTTCTTGACAGTTGCTGATCGAATAGAAAGTCGCTGTATCATATTTTTCTAATTTTTCTTCTGAGGGTCTTGTTAATTCTTGGATGGATTGACTTAACCCTTTGGTTAATGCAATCTCAACAAATATTACAGGCTCATCTTCTAGCGCGGGATGAAAGTATGCAAAGAACCTTCTATCTTTTCCAAGTCTTCTTTTTAATTCATTCATGTCCTTCATTGAATGAACTTTTTCATACTTCAATAATTTTTCTAGAATTGCAGCTTTAGTATCCCAAGTTATTTTTCTCAATTTTAAAAAACCTGGGTTGAACCAATTTTTAAATATATCAATTAGATCATAATCCAAACTTTTTAATTCAGGCTTATCTTTAATTAACTTTAGTAAATCTTCTCTTAAGGATACGATTTCTGAAGTTCCGTTTGGAGCCATGTTTAATCTTACAAATAGCTCTTTCCTGATACCAGAAGTTACTTTTGAAAGATTTAGAATTGAATTATCATCTTGAGTATCACTATATTTTCTGATGGCTTCATCAATTTTTGATGGGTCTGGTTTATATTTTTCATTAACATTAATTAAAAATTTATTTTTTTCCTCAATAGATAAATTTTGATATCTGAATAATATATCTCTTGCCAATGTAATCCCAAATGCAGCACCTTTAGTAGACAATAAGTCATCACAAAGATCTAACAAATCTCTTTTTTTTGTAATGCTCTTTAAAGATTTCTTTTCTAATATCTTTTGTCCAGCATCAGCAATATTTTCAAAAATTTTTTTAATATTAAGCATTTTTTAGTTATATATTAGAAATTTTAAATTTAGCCTAGAATTTTTTAAAAAATATTTTCTTTTAAATTACTGTAACCTCTAAAGATTGCAATCCATCAATACTACCAACTAGTTTATCTCCTTTTTTAACAGGTCCCACTCCAGCGGGTGTTCCAGTCATTATAATGTCGCCAGCAGCAATATCATAAAAAGTTGAAAGATGAGAAATCATTCTAGGAATTTTCCAGATTATTTGATTAAGATCACCATCTTGTTTTGTTTCACCATTTACCTTTAGTGATATTTTTCCACTATCCATATTTCCAGTTGTTTCAATTTTAGATATGACTCCCATAGGTGCTGATCTTTCAAATGCTTTTCCCACTTCCCAAGGTTTACCTCCTTTTTTTGCTATCGCTTGCAAATCTCTTCTGGTCATATCTAATCCCACAGCAAATCCATAAATATGGTTATATGCATCTTTCTCCGATATTTTTGTTCCTCCACTTTTAAGAGCTACGACCAATTCTAATTCATGATGAACGTCTTTTGATTCAGGCGGGTATGGAAATTCTCCACTAGTATCGACATTGTTTGGGTTTTTTTGAAAAAAAATAGGATCTTCTTTAGGATCATTACCCATTTCAATTACATGATCTGCATAATTTCTTCCTATGCAGTAAACTCTTCTCACAGGAAACTTTTCAGCACTATCTTTAATTTCGATTGTTGTTATTTTTGATGGTTCGATTACTAAATTTTCCATATCACTTTCCTTTGTTATTAATTAATTTTACCCTCTTTTAGAAGCATAATAAGAAACTTTTCTTTCTAAGTGAGCCAAGATCTCAGATAAAGTAAATGCCATAGCAAAAAGAACTATTATTACGCACCAAAAATGTTTCATTAAAAAGTTAGAAGAATATAATTCAAATAATGCACCAAATCCAACAATTGAAATAAGTAGTTGACCAATGATCACACCTTTTACAGCTCTTATGAAACCTATTCGTATACCTCCCAATATTTCAGGTAATGCTGCCCAAAAATAAATTTTAAAAAAAGCATCTTGTGGTTTTGCGCCAAATGATTTTGCCATATCAACTAACGACCTATTAATCTGCATTACTCCCGCTCTTGAATTAAGCACTATTATCCATATAGCAAACAAAGTAGTTATAATTATTATAGATTTAATTCCAAAGCCGAAAAGTACCATTAGTACCGGCACTAATGCTGTAAGTGGTGCACTCAAAAACATATTAACCCAAGGTAATAACAATTCATCAATAATTCTATTTTTTCCCATTAGAATTCCCACGGGCACACCAATAAATACTGCAAAAAATATACCAACTATAAAGGCATGTGCTGTCTCTGAAATAGCTTTTATGAAAGCTGGTGTAGGGGCAATTTCAATCAATGTAATAAAAATTGCAGATAGAGATGGGATAAAATAAGTAACTTCCAGTTGTCCAAATATTTCCCACAACAGTCCCCATAAAATTAAAGAAGACATTGCAGGTAATCTATATCCAAATAATATCATGATGTTTTCCTATTCAACATAACTTCTTAATGATTTCCAAATACGGTCTACAATATCTAAATATTCAGAATCTCTTCTTATACTGTCTACATCTTTATTTTTAAAAGATGTTGGTCTTATTATCTCAGAAACTCTACTTGGTCTTGGCAACAAAAGTGCAATTTGATCTGAAACATAGACCGCTTCCTCTATTGAATGAGTTACAAATATAAAAGTTTTATTTTGATCTTTCACAAGATTTAATAAATCTTCCTGGAATTTTCTTCTTGTTTGTTCGTCTACGGCAGAAAATGGCTCATCCATAAGCAACACTTGGGCGTCAACACTCAGGGCTCTTGCTAAACCAACTCTTTGACGCATTCCACCTGATAGTTCGTGAGGAAAACTGTTTTCAAATCCCTTTAGACCAACATCTCCTATATATTTTTGTGCAATCGACTCTCTTTCTGATTTGGCAACTCCCCTTAGTTCAAGACCAAATGCAACATTTCTAATAACAGAGGCCCAAGGCAATAATGCAAAATCTTGAAACACAAAAGCTCTATCAGGACCAGGATCTTTTACAATTTCTCCATTAACAATAACCTCGCCACTAGTAGCAGGTAGTAACCCTGCAATAATTTTTAATAAAGTAGTTTTTCCACAACCAGACGGTCCCAGCAATGAAGTAAGTTCTCCTTTAGGAAAATTTAAAGACATATCTCTTAATGCTTCTACATCTCCATAATTTTTATAAACATTTTTAACCGTAACTGCATTTTCTTTATTCATATTTTTCCTGTTAGTTTAATCTGAAACATATCCTTGGTTTGAGCCTTTAAATAAAATTTTTTCTGTTCTTTCTAAAATATTTAAAAATAATACTGCTAATAATATGATTGAAAAAATAGCTGCATACATGCTTGGATAATCAGCTATTGATCTACTAAATGATATAATATCCCCAACACCAGTTGGAGTAATTTTTAATTCTGAAAGAATTGCTCCAATAAAGCCTGCGGATACACCCAATCTTAAACCTGCAAAAATTATAGGTGATGATGCTGGTAATATAACTTTAATTATAATGTCACTATATTTAGCTTGATAAGCCTTAGCCATTTCTTTGATGTTAGTAGGTGTGTTTTTAACCGCTGCACTAGTATTTAAAACAATTACAGGCATAGCCATTATGCACACCACAAACACTTTTGATGTTAAACCTATGCCATAAGCCATTATTAATAGTGGAATAAGGGCTGCTAATGGTGCTGATTGCATTACTATAAAGATTGGAGAAATCAACCAATCAAATTTTTCACTTAATCCAATCCATATACCTAAAATAATACCTAAAATGCCTGAGATTATAATTCCTACTACGAGAGGTTTTAAGGTTTCTGCATAAGCTTTAAACATGGTTCCATCAGCAACTAGAACCCAGAAAGCCACCATCGACTCGCTAAATGGAGGAAAAGCAAAACTAACACCCGATCTACCACCTATTTCCCAAGATCCAAAAACTACTACCGCAGATATTATTTTTAAATATAGAGATCTTCCCATCATAATGTTTTTTAAAGTTTATTGGATTAGTTGCCGAAATTAAATTTCGGCAACTATATATTAATTTACTATTGTGCGTCCATTAAAGGTTTCATGTACCAGAAATCTTCAACTTTAAGATCCGAAAAGTTTCCAGTAAGCTGTCCTGCTTTATGGTACCATTCCATATCAGCTTTAGCAGCTACCATGCCACCACCATCTGGGCTGTAGAGTCCACCTGCTACTGCATCTGTATAAAAACCATCTAACTCATCAAGCACCTCTTTTGGTAATTGACCAATTGGACCATCTGGATTTGTTTCTCTTCTTATTATTGTAGGATCTTTGTCCATATCTTTGTAAACGCTTACAAGCGCTTTTACAAAAATATCTACATCTTTAGAATTTTTCTTAATCCAATTTACATTTGCAAACAAAGCCTCATCACTTGCATCAACTTCAAACATTGGTAATACGTTAAATTTATCACCATGCAATCTTTTAAGCTTATTTTTATTAGATAAGTCAACAATTGTTGCATCAGTCTTACCTGCAACTAATGCGGCTACTCTATTTGATGATCCTGGAACATAAGATCTTGTACCAAATTTAATGTTCAATTTATCTTCTATAACATTAGCAATTGAATCAGTTCCGCCACCTCTTGAGTGCAACATTATTGGCTCACCATTTAGATCTTGTAACTTACTATATTTTGTTGAAGTTACTGGAAAAAATTTCAATTTAGATAATTGAAATATAATCCTCACTGGTGCTTTTGATTTTTGCATTGCAGAATAAGGTGTTCCAAATCCAATATCCATTTGTCCACTCAAAATAGCTTGAATTGCAAGCTCTTCATCTGCAAAAGCAGTCCACTCATACTCTAAGCCATTTGCTTTAGCTCTATCCAATGCAACAAAAAATGCAGCTAACTCGTCTGAAGGTGTTTCAGCTAAAGCTATTCGAATTTTTTTTGCAAAAGAGTTTGTGGTACTAATGCTTAATATTAGAAAAATTGATGTAATAAATACACCGATTTTTTTATATAAACTTTTCATTATTTATTCCCCTTTGTTTTATTAATAATTATTAATTATAATTAACTTCATTAAAGTTTATTTTCTTATTAGAAGCAAACCCAAAATGGTTTTTTTAATAACTTAAAGGTTTTCCCATTACTTTATCTGGTAGCCAAGTAACAATTTCAGGAAAAATACACAAAATTAATATAGCTAAAGCCATAATTATCATAAATGGTATAGATCCCTTTAAGATTTCAGATAAGCTAACATCTGGAGTAATACCTTTAATTATATAAAGATTTAATCCTACAGGCGGTGTAATAAGACCGATTTCCATATTTATTGTAAATACAATTGCAAACCAATATGGATCAAAACCTAAAGTTGTTATAACTGGCAATAATATTGCTGAGGTCATTACTATAACTGCAACCGGTGGTAAAAAGAAACCAGCTATTAATAAAAAAATATTAATTAAAATAAACACAACCCATTTATTAGAACTTAGCTCTACCATGCTCTGAGCTAATGACTGTGTTACGTAGAGTTGTGATAAGGTAAATGCAAAAAGATAAGATGCGGCAATGATAAACATTATCATTACACTTTCTTTCATCGAAACTTTAACGATGTTCCATATTTTTTTTGGTTGGTAAATTTTATAAACTACAGCGATTAATACAAAAACCAAAAAAGCACCAACACCTGAAGCTTCAGATGGTGTAGCAACTCCACCGTATAACACATATAAAACTCCAGCTATGATTGCTAAAAATGGAAGAATTCTAGGCAACACCTCAATTTTCTCTTTTAAAGTTGGAGGCGTTCTATTCTTTAAAGCTCTTGCTGAGTCTTTATCTATAAAATAACTATGTATAAGAGCCCAAATTGCAAACATACCCGCCAACATAAATCCAGGTATTAAACCACATAAAAATAATCTTCCTATAGATGTTCCGGTTGCAATTCCATAAACGATTAAAACAATACTAGGAGGAATTAGCACTCCCAGTGTACCACCAGCAGCTATTGTCCCTGTTGCAATTTGATCTGAGTACCCTCTTTTTCTCATTTCAGGTATGCCCATAGTTCCTATTGCTGCACATGTTGCAGGACTCGATCCACTTAAAGCTGCAAAAACTGAGCAAGCACCAATATTAGATATTACTAATCCACCCGGAACCCTCCAAAGCCATCTATCTAATCCTGTATATAAATCTTTTCCTGCTGGAGAATTGGCAACTGCCATTCCCATTAAAATAAACATTGGTATAGAAAGTAAGACAAAAGAATTTAATCCAGCATAAAAAGTTTCTGCAAAAACATCCAACATTTGGAAACCCTCAAACGTAACTAAAAGTGCGATTGAGACAAAGCTCAAACCAAATGCAATTGGTATTCCAGAGAACAAAACAATCAAAGTGAAAACTGCAACTATTATTGCTATTAATAAGGGATCCATTAATTATTATCCTCTTCGTCAACAAGTTTGATAATTTCAGCAATATATTGCAGAACCATTAAAATCGCACCAATCATCATTGATGAATAAGGTATCCATAAAGGCGGGTCCCATACTGTTCCTGTTGAATAATTTTTAGTAAAAGCTTCCTCAACCATTAAAAAGCCAAAGTAAAATAAAATTATAAAAAACAACAAGCTTATTAAAGAAGTAAATATTTTAAGTCTTAGGATATTTTTTTTTGATAAAAAATCATAAATCCATTCCATGCTAACATGAGCTTTTTCACTTAAAACGTAAGCGCTACCAATAAAAGTTGAAGCTACTAAAAGCATTGTAACTAGCTCTGTTTGCCATGTAATTGCTCTTTGGAAAAAATATCTTTCAAAAACCAACTCAACAATTACCAAAATTGATATAATTAAAGCAAGTACTGCAAAAGCACCACATGCTTTTGAAGATAAATTACAAAATTTTAAATATTGTTCTTTCATAAAAAAAACCCCCACTTAAATATTTAAGTAGGGGTTCTTTATATATTGTTTTATTTAACTGCTAAAGCCATTTCCATAAGTTTATCTCCGCCTGGTACTTTTTTAGCGAATTCTTTATGAGAAGTTTGTTTTGCAATTTCAATCCATGCCGCATGATCTTCTGCTGTCATGTAAGCTAATTTAACACCTGCAGCTTTGTAAGCATCTTCAAATTTTTTATCTAAATTTGCTACTTGTGCTGTCATGTATTTCTCGGCTACTTTTCCTGCCTTCATTAGAGCATCTTGTTGTTTTGCACTAAGTTTATCAAAACTCATTTTAGACATTAAAATTGGCTCGTACATAAACCATAAACCATATTCTCCTGGAGGTGTTGCGCAAGTTACTTGTTCGTAAATTTTGTAACTGACAAAACTTCCTGAGCTTGTATTTGCTCCAGTTAATACACCAGTTTGAAGACCAGTATAAATCTCGGATGATGGCATACTTTGTATTCCAGCCCCTGCTCCTGCTAGCATTTGGTTAAATGCTTTACCAGCAGCTCTCATAACCTGACCTTTAACATCAGAAGGATTTGTTATGCAGTTAGTTTTTGATGCAAATCCACCGCCTAACCAAGCATCAGACAACACAACAACGCCTGCATTATTAATAATTTTTTTAATTTCAACCATCATTGGTGAATTATTAAATCTTAATGCATGATCGTGATTTTTTACTGTCCCAGGCATTAATGTAGCGTCGAATTCTGGATGAAATTTTGCTGCATAGCCTAATGGAAATGCTGAAATATCCAATTGACCTGTAGTCATTGGCTTCCACTGTTCTTTTGGTTTATAAAGTGATTTTGCAGGATAAATTCTGATATCAAGATCAACTCCTGCTTTTTTTACTTCATCAGCAATTATTTGTACCATCTCGTGTCTTGGATCGTATGAGCCATCTGCTCTTGGTGTTCCTGGCCATTGGTGACTTGCTTTTAATGTCACAGCATAAGCTGATCCGATCAATGAGAAAGCTAAAAATAATGTTGTGAAATAAAAACTAATTTTTTTAAACATGTTATTTCCCCTCTTTAGATTAATTTAATTAATTATATTAAATTGAACTTGAGACTAAGAGTCAATATAAGTATTTGTCATATAATTGAAATTATGGATGGACCATTAAAAAATTTATTAGTTGTTGATTTAACAAGGGTTCTGGTTGGACCTTATTGCACAATGATTTTATCAGACTTAGGTGCAAGAGTTATAAAAATTGAAGCTCCAGAAACAGGTGATGACTCTAGGAAATTTGGTCCCTTTGTTAAAGATTATTCTGCATACTTTATGTCACTAAATAGAGGTAAAGAAAGTATTGCTTTAAACTTAAAAAATGAGGATGACAAAAAAATATTTGAAAAAATATTATCTAAAGCAGACATTTTAGTTGAAAATTTTAAGCCTGGTACATTAGACAAGTGGGGATTTGGTTGGGAAGAAGTCAGTAAAAAATATCCTAAATTAATTTATGCATCAGCATCAGGTTTTGGGCAAACTGGACCTTTAAAAGAATTGCCAGCATATGACATGGTAGTCCAAGGTATGGGTGGTTTGATGAGTGTTACAGGACACCCAAATTCTGAACCCACAAGAGTTGGAACATCAATTGGAGATATAACAGCCGGATTGTTTACTACAATTGGAATAAATGCAGCTTTGTATGATAGGCAAAAAACTGGTAAAGGTGCTTTTATTGATGTCTCAATGTTAGATTGTCAAATTGCAATTTTAGAAAATGCTATCGCAAGATATCTTTCCAAAAAAGAAATTCCTGAGCCAATGGGTTCAAGACATCCATCAATTGCTCCGTTTGAAGCATTTAAAACAAAAGATAGTTACATAATAATTGCAGCTGGGAATGATAAACTTTTTGCAAAATTATGTGATGTTTTAAAAATTTCAGAGATGGCAAATGATGAAAGATTTAATACCAATTCACTTAGATGTGAAAATATGGATCAATTAAAAGAAATTTTTGAAAAAAAATTGAACTTAAAATCTACAGACGAATGGGTAAAAGAAATGGAAGAGTTAAAAATTCCTTGTGGACCAATTTTTAACATTAAACAAGCTGTAGAAAATCCTCAAATAAAAGAAAGAAACATGATTATAAAATCTTATCATAAAGTAATTGGAGAATTTAAATCAGCAGGAAACCCTATAAAAATGTCTACTTATAAAGATGAAGAAACGAGAGGCGATATACCTGACTTAGATGAACACAGGGAAAAGATAATTAAGGAATTTGTCTAAACTATTCTTGATTTTCTGTTTCTGTAGCTTCAGATACCGTTTCTTCTTGATCTTTCATTTCGTCTAAAGAAACATCAACTTCTTCCTCTTGTGTATCTTCTACTGGATCAGAAGCAGGTTGCTCGGTTGCATTTTGTAGTTCAGCTAAATCATCGTTAGAGACTTGAATTTTTTCTGGAATTTTTCTTGCTCTTTTAGATGGAAGTATTGGAACACCACTTTTTGAAATCTCTCCTTTGTAAAGATTTTCAAAATCATCACCAACATCGTCTTCATCCTCAGAAGAGTCATCTATTTGCTCAACATGTTTTCTTAGTTTGTAAACTGCTGCATCAGTTAAATCTGGAACTTTAATTGTTTCTTCTGCAATTTCTCTTAATGCTATGACTGTATTTTTGTCATTATCTCTATCTAATGTAGGTTCTAATCCTGAATTAAGCTGTGTCGCTCTTTCTTTTGCTACCAACACTAGTTCATAAGGACTATCTACTTTATCAATACAATCTTCAACCGTAACTCTTGCCATGGACGGTTAAATACACCTCGAATTTAAAAAAATCAAGCAGTATTAAAGATAAACTGGATTTAATTTTTTTCTAATACTAAAAAGTAAGGCTAAAGAGCATGAAATAGATATCGCAGATACTATTGCTATTTTTTCAATAGAAAAACCAGCATCTATCAAAACTCCAAATAAAGCTGTGCCAAATGCAGTAGCAAAAACCATTAATGCAGTTGTTAAAGCTTTAATAGAACCAATATACTTAACACCATATATTTCAGCCCAAGTTGAGGATCCTAATAAGTTAGCTAACCCATTGGATATTCCAACTAATCCTAAGAACAAGAAAGCTGATTGTGTGGCATCAAAATACATAATAACAAAAGTTGCGAGCAATAAAGGAATATTCATATAGATTAGTAGCTTTCTACTCGTAAACTTGTCAATTAAATATCCTGATACCAATAAAGTAATTACAGAACAAATCGAATAAGACATAAAAGATTGTGCAATAGTATATTCGCCCCAACCTTTTGAACTTACAATAAATGATTGATAAACAAAAACTCCAGTTGCAATCCATGGCATTGCAAGCATATTAAGAGATATAATGTAAAACCTATAGTCACCCAAAACCTCTATTCTCTTCCACTGTTTAATTTTTACCTCTTTAAAGTTTTCATCTTGATCTGTTTCTCTAGTGTCTAATTTTACCTCTTTAACTAAAAAGAAAGATGCTAAAGGTAAAAATATTAAAACTGATATTGAAATTATTATCCAAATATTTTGCCAGGCCATTAATGTTAAAGAGTAAACGATCAGAACTGGCAAAATAAATTCTGCTGAAGATAGACCAAACCAAATCATACTTAATGCTCTACCTCTAGATTTTGTAAAATATCTGGAAATTGTAGTTGATGCTGTATGAGACATCATTCCTTGGCCAGAGAATCTCATTAAAAATATCGCTGCAAATAAAAAAAGTACTGATGAGGTTTTTGAAAAGAAAAAACTCGCAAATGATAAGAGTAATGTTACAAAAATTGCAAACTTTAAGACATTTACATCATCAATTTTTTTTCCAATCCAAATAACAAGTAAGCTGCTACAAAGAGTTGCAGATGCATAAATCGTTCCAAATTGGCCATGGCTAATAGAAAGAGTTTCTCTAATACTAGAATTGAATAGACCAATAAAAAAACTCTGTCCAAAACTAGAAAAAAATGTAAAGATAAAACCAAATATAATTACTTTTAAACTTAAACTTTTAAACATATAAAAATATTATGACTTGTAATGTTGCTTTCATAGGTCTCGGGGTAATGGGCTATCCGATGGCTGGATATATATCAAAAGCTGGCCACAATGTAACTGTTTTTAATAGAACCTCTGCTAAAGCTGAAAAATGGATTTCTGAATACAAAGGCAAGATGGCTTCCACTCCTAAAGAAGCAGCAGATGGTGCTGATTTTATTTTCACATGCGTTGGTAATGATAATGATCTAAAAGAAGTATCATTAGGTGAACATGGATTATTTCATAGCGCTAAAGAAAGTGCTATTTACATAGACAACTCAACTGTTTCAGCAGAAATATCCAGAGAGCTTTATAAAAGAGCTAAAGAAAAAGGATTTGCATTTTTAGATGCTCCTATCTCTGGAGGACAATCAGGTGCAGAAGGTGGGATATTAACTGTTATGGTTGGTGGTGATGATGAAGCTTTTAGCAAAGCTGAACCTGTAATAGATTGTTACAGCAAAAAAGTAAAATTAATTGGTCCTTCAGGAAGCGGTCAACTAACAAAAATGATGAACCAAATGTGTATTGCAGGAGTTGTACAAGGTTTATCTGAAGCTATTAACTTTGGAATAAATGCTGGATTAGATATTGATAAAGTTATGGAAACTATTTCGAAAGGAGCAGCTCAATCCTGGCAAATGGAAAATAGATATAAAACTATGGTTATAGATAAATTTGATTATGGTTTTGCAGTTGACTGGATGAGGAAAGATTTAAAAATTGTAATCGAAGAAGCGAAAAGAAATGGTTCCCCTGTTCCAATAACTGAAATAGTTGATGAGTATTACGCTGATGTCCAAAAGATGGGTGGCAATCGTTGGGATAGTTCTAGTCTAATCGCTAGACTCAAAAAAAAGAAATAAACCAATGACAAATACTGTCCCATATTATGAGGACTTTTCTGAAATAAAAAAAAAAATTTGGATGATGCTTGATGATGCTATAACTAATAGATCATCACCTTTTAGAATTCCAGTTTTCATATGTGGAGATCAGTCAGATTTTGATGGCAGGATTGTTGTTCTTAGAAAATCAGACCAATCTAACAATCTAATTCAATTTCATAGTGATATTAGATCTGATAAAATTCCAAAATTAAAAAAAAATAGCAATGCAGCATTTATATTCTATGATAAAGAAGAAAAGATCCAGCTTAGAGTTAAAGTCAATTGTGTAGTCAATCATGATAATGAAATAACAGAGCAATCATGGTCAAAAACAGCTCATATAAGTCGAAAATGTTATTTAGTTAACAATGGACCAGGAACAGAAACAGATGAACCAAGCTCAGGTTTAAGTGAAGATATTGAAAAGTCAGGCTTTACGATGGAGCAAAGTGAAGAAGGTTATAAAAACTTTACTGTAGTACAATGCAATATTGAAAGTATTGAGTGGCTTTATCTTGCAGCAAAAGGCCATAGAAGAGCAAGATTTGATATTACAAATAATAAACAAAGCTGGTTAATTCCCTAAAAATGATAAGTGGATTTATCTTTGCTATAGCTCTAGTTTTTGGTGGTTTAGCAGTAATGAGGTTTGGTATTTTTCAAATAAGAAAGTTTAAAAAAGGAGAAACTAAAGTCACAAAAAAAGTTAGTGAACAGCTAGCTTTTGTAATATTTTTCGTAATTATTTTAGGATTAATAATTTATTCTGTTAATGATTTATTGTTTTAAAAAACTGATTTAGAATATTTTTTCCAATTTTCTTGATACCTTATTGCATTTTTCTTAACAGCCTCAATTTCATCTTCTGTTAATTGACGAATTACTTTTCCAGGCGAGCCCATTACTAATGAATTATCCGGAATTTCTTTATTTTCTGTAATTAATGATTTAGCTCCAATGATACAATTTTTTCCAATTCTAGCCTTATTGAGAACAACAGCTCCAATACCAATCAAAGAATTGTCATCAATTGTACAACCATGAAGCATAACCAAATGACCAATTGTTACATTTTTTCCAATTTTTAATGGGTAACCAGGGTCAGTATGCAAAACACTTCCATCTTGAACATTTGATCCCTCCCCTAAATGAATATTTTCTATATCACCTCTTAACGTTGCATTAAACCATACACTTGAATTTTTCTCTAACGTTACATCACCAATTATAACTGCGTTAGGCGCCACCCAATTTTCGCCAAGGTTTTTTGGTTTTTTATCTTTTAAATCGTAAAACATAAATTATATAGTCTTTTAACATGTCATTAACCAAAACACCAATATGTGACTTCGGTAAAAAAGCTCACAACTTTGAACTTAAATCTATAGATAATAAAATAATTTCATTAAATGATGCAAAGGGTGAAAATGGAACACTAATAATGTTTATCTGTAATCACTGTCCATATGTATTAGCTGTCATAAATAATGTTGTCGAAGATTGTAAAGAATTGGAAAATGATGGAATTAAATCTATAGCAATAATGTCAAATGATCCAAAAAGATATGAAGAAGACTCATTTGATAACATGATTAAATTTTCAAAAAATAATGATTTTAATTTTCCATATGTAATAGATGAAACACAAGAAGTAGCTAAAACTTATGGTGCAGTCTGCACTCCAGATTTTTTTGGTTATAATAAAGATCTTGAACTTCAATACAGAGGAAGAATCAGAGAATTAAAAAATTTAAAACCAATTGAAAGTGGTGAAAGTGAACTAAAAAATGCTATGAAAATGATTGCAAAATCCAACAATGGTCCAAAAGAGCAATTTCCAAGCATGGGCTGCAGCATTAAATGGTTTTAACAACTAATGTATTTAATAGTAACTAGAACTTTTCCTCCAGAGTTAGGAGGCATGCAAAATCTCATGTGGGGATTAGCTAGATCTCTTTCAAAACTTAATTTGATAAAAGTTTTTGCAGACTATCATGAAAATCATGAGGAGTTTGATAAGTCAGTTTCATTTTCAATTGAAAGAGTAAGTGGAATGAAGCTTATTAGAAAATATAGAAAATCTTACATGATAAACGATTATCTAGACCAAAATAATAAGGTCGAATGTATTATTGCTGACCATTGGAAAAGTTTGGAACTTATTAAAACAAATAAAAAAAAAATCTGCTTAATACATTCAAAAGAAATTAATCACTCTAGAGGTTCAAGTTTAAATAAAAAAGTATTATCAGTTTTAAATAATGTTGACCATATTGTAGCAAATTCAAATTATACGAAAAATTTAGCTGTTGATTTGGGTGTAGAAGAGAAAAAAATAGTTATAATTAATCCTGGAATTGATCCAGTAAGTGAAGTACCGACAAAATATTTAGATGAAGCAGAGGATATTCTAAAAGGTAAAAAAAATAGACTTATTACAGTTTCAAGATTTGATAAGAGAAAAAATCATGAAAAAGTAATAATGGCTGTTAGAAACTTGAAGGAAGTCTACCCTGATATTACTTACACCTGTATTGGGTATGGTGATGAAGAAGATAAATTAAAAAAACTAGTAATTGAATTGAAATTAGAAGATCAAGTCACTTTTTTAAAAGATGTACCTTCAGACTTAAAAAATGCTCTTGTCGCAAAGTCAGATATTTTTGTAATGCCTTCAATAATTTATAAAAAATCAGTTGAAGGTTTTGGTATTGCTTATGTGGAAGCTGCTCAATATGGTGTTCCATCAATTGGTGGAAAAGATGGAGGTGCTTCAGATGCAATTATACATGAAAAAACTGGTTTAATATGTGATGGTAATAAACTTGAGGATGTTTATTCAAGTATAGACAACCTTTTTAGAGATAATAAATATATAGAATACGGAAAAGAAGCAAAAAATAATTCTGAAAACTTTCTTTGGGATAAGGCAATTGAAAAATATAAGAGAATCTTATAAAGTAATCATATGATTGCTAAATTTAATAACATTTTCTACTTAATTGTATTTCTTGCACATTTTATAGCGATAACCGCATATTGTTTTCAAACAATTGTTGGAACCAAAAAATTTATGGATAAGTTTGGTATAGATCATAGTGCAGCTGTAATGGTTAGATTTGTTGGAGCGCTAATGCTTGGTTGGGTGATAATGGCTATTTATATAATGTTTGTTAGACCAAATGGAATTGAAGGTACTTGGGCATTTTTTAATTTAATATTTATTATACATGCATGCGTTTTAGGAACAAATTTCTACTCGCTTAAGATTGATAAAACTGGTCTAAATGAAAAAGTTACAAATGAAGGGATTATAGCGCCTACAATTTTTCTAATAATGATGGCTATACTTTGTTACGGTTTGTCAGATAAAATTTATATTACTTAGCCCTTAGTCTTTTTAAACATAGTTTTATATATATGCCAAACTACAATTAATATTGTGGTTAACAAAATACATGTAGTAAGAGTTCTATCCCATAAAAATTCCCAAGACCCATTACTTAACAATAAAGATCTTCTTAAATTTTCTTCCATCAAACCTCCTAGAACAAAGGCAAGTATCAAAGGTGGCATAGGGAAATCATATAATCTTAGAAATGTAGCAACAACCGCAATTCCTATCATTAAATAAATATCAAAATTATTAAATGACATTACATAAATTCCAGTAATAGAAAAAAATAGAATTAATGGGATTAGATAATTTTTTGGAACAGCTAAAATTCTTGCGATGTAAGGAATTAGAGGTAAATTTAAAATTAATAATATTACCATCCCTATATACATAGACATAATGATAGACCAAAATATTTCTGGATTAGTCATATATAGTCTTGGGCCAGGTTGGACACCAAATCCTAATAGTGCACCTAACATTACAGCGGTGGTTCCACTACCTGGTATTCCTAATGTAAGCATAGGAACAAATGATCCTGAACAAGCTGCATTATTTGCAGTTTCTGGGGCTGACAAACCATTAACACTTCCTTTACCAAATTTTTCTTTTTCCTCATCGCTTACAATATTTCTTTCCATTCCATAGGCTAAAAAAGAAGCAATAGTCGCCCCTGCTCCCGGTAAAACTCCAATTAAAAAACCAATTACCGATGATCTAGGAATTGTCTTGTACATTTTGTTTCTTTCTTCCTTATTAATTTTAATTGAACCAAGTTCTGTTAATGAAACTTGTTTAGCGGCACTTGTGGGATCATTTCTTTTTAAAATGATTGTTAGGGCTTCGCTCATCGCAAAGGTCGCCATAACAACAAGAACAAAGCTAATTCCATCAGTTAAATTCATATTGTTAAAAGTAAATCTTGTAATATCAGATAAGCTATCTTGACCAACAGATGCTAGCATTAATCCCAAAACAACCATCATCATAGCTTTTAAAAACTGACCCTTTGAAGAAAAAGCAGCAATAGCTGTCAAACCTAAAATCATTAACGCAAAATAATCAGGAGATCTAAATGACAAACTTACTTTCGATAAACTTGGAGCCATAAATAACAAATAAATTGCTGATAAAGTGCCGCCAGCGAATGAACTCCAAGCGGCTATGGCTAGTGCCTTTCCTGCTTTACCTTGTTGTGCCATTGGATAACCATCAAATGATGTTGCAACAGTTCCTGGTACACCAGGAGCGTTTAACAATATTGATGATGTAGAACCTCCAAATACCGCTCCATAATAAACACCTGCCATTAAAATTAAACCGGTAGCTGGATCAAAACCATAAGTAATAGGTATCATTAAAGCAATTGCGGTCATTGGACCAAGTCCTGGCAGCATTCCAATTATTGTTCCAAAAAAACAACCAAGCATTACCATTAAAATATTTTGGAGGGTAAATGCTGTTGATAAACCAACTAGAATTCCTTCAATCATCCCATAACTCCAATTGATTGTAAGAATGGATCTCTTAAATAAATATCAAGAACACCATGAAGTAAATACATAAATGCTGCTACAAAAGGAAAGGACAATAAAAACATCAAGGTCCATCTTCTCTCACCTAAATAAAAATATGATGAAAATAAGAATAAAGAAGTAGTTAAAAAATAACCAACTTTTAAAATTGTAGCACCGTAAATTATTGCAATAACAATAAGTATTGCTGTTTTTTTATATTCTAGAGTTTTATGTTGTACTTTTATTGTATTAGGATCCGGTAAAATTACTTTTAATCCTGAAAAAAAAAGCCCAGCATAGCCTAGATAAATTGGGAATGTTCTTGCATTAAAAGGTGCATTTTCATCGAATGCAAAAACTTGAATTTGATACGCTGTATATAAGTAAAATACCGAAAATATAAAAAAGAGCAGTGATATAACTTTTGTAGTATTTATATTCACTGCTCTAATTTTTAATAATCGTTAAGATTATATAACTCCTAATTTCTTCATAAGAGCTGTCATTTCTTCAGTTTGTTTTTCTAAGAAAGATACAAACTTGCCTTCTGGATTGTAAATATTAACCCATGCATTTCTTGCTCTAACAGTTTCCCATTCAGAAGTTTTTTGTATATCTCCTAACATTTTAGCAATTTTCGATTTATCAGCACTACTCATTCCTGGAGGTCCAAAAAATCCTCTCCAGTTAACAAATTGTACATCGTAACCTTGTTCTTTAAGAGTTGGTGCATCTGGAGCATCAGAAACTCTTGAAGGAGCTGTAATACCAATAATTCTTACTTGGTCTCTAGCGCCCATAAGTTCACCTAAACCTGTAGATATAATTTGTGTCTCTCCAGATAAAAGTCCAGCTAATGCTTTTCCACCAGCATCATAGGGAATATAAGCAACATCATTAGGATTAGCACCTGCAGCTTGGAAGGCTAAAGCACCAATTAAATGGTCCATGCTTCCTCTCACTGATCCACCAGCCATTTTGATAGAATTTGGATCTTTTTTATATGCATCAACTACATCTTTAAAATTTTTATAAGGTGAGCTTTTAGCAACTGCTATTGCACCATAGTCACCAATAACTCCAGCTATTGGCACAACATCTTTGTAAGATAATGTTCCACTTCCACTTACATAACCTTTGTGTCTTGTAATTGATCTTAAAACTAATGGTGTTGATTGAACTAAGACTGTATTAGCAGGCTTATTATTAATCATATAAGCTAATGCTTTTCCACCACCACCACCTGACATATTTTCAAATGATGCACTTTTTAACATACCTGCTTTTGTTAAAGCTTCTCCAGTACCTCTAGCAGTTCCATCCCATCCACCACCAGCACCGCCACCAATTACAAAATGCAATTTATCAATTGCTATTGAACTAGTTGTTGTTGCTGAAAGTATTAGAATTGCTGAGAATAAAACTGAAATTATCGATTTAATTAGTTTCATTATTTTATCTCCTATTATAATTATAATTAGTTATTAAACATAAATTAAAATTCAGTGTCAATAAGGATTTATTACTTAAATGTTAAACATAATTCCATTTAAACGATTATTAAATGAGTTGAGCATTAGTTATAAAGCTTTAATCATAGGAGTAATTGGAGGTTATATTGGAACTTTAATTGGACTTCCATTACCTTGGTTGCTTGGTGCCTTAGGTTTAAATCTTTGTATTGCATTTACTAATTTTAAAATTGAATTCTCAACAAAATTACTTAATCCCGTTTTTCTGATGGTTGGGATTATTTTAGGTGGGACGTTAAATGTATCTTTATTATATAAAATTCATTTATGGATATTCTCCTCTATGGCAATGATTGTTTGTACTATAGTCAGTACTATTCTTGCAGGGCATTATTTTTTATTTAAAAAAGAAAAGACCGTTCCAGCTAAGCAGAATTTTTTAAAGGGTGCTATTTGTTCATCTATTGCAGGATTTTCTAGTTTTTGTGTTCATGCTGGCGGAACACCTACAAGTCTTTACTTGCTTCCATTAAGATTAAAAAAAGAGATATATGTGGGAACTAGAATTATTTTTTTTAGTTGTGTTAACTTAATAAAGTTACCTTTGTATATTTATCTTTCAATGATGAACTTTGATACTTTATTTCAATCTATCTCTCTTTTTCCACTAGCATTAATTGGAATATTTATCGGTTATAAATTACTTAAAATTATAGAGGACAATTTGTTTTATAATATTATCTATGGTTTAATTCTTGTCAGTAGTACAAAGTTAATATTTGATTTTATTTAATCTTTGTCTTTTCAATCGAGTTGTTACCAAATTTTTTAAGCAAAAATGGGAGAAAAGCTACAATTATTAATATTCTTAAAAAATGATGATAACTTACAAAAATAGGGTCAATATTATAAGCAACGCTAATAACAACCATTTCATGAATTCCTCCCGGAGCGAAACTTAAGAAAGTTGGAATAAAATCAAATCCTAAATATTGCAGAAAGTATGCTGTAACCATTGCCACTAAAACTAATATAGAGCAAACAATAATTCCATGAAAAATATAAAAGAATAATTCTTTTAGCTTTAATCCATTTAGTCTGCTTCCAAGAGCAGTACCCAAAAAAATGAAAGCTATATTTATTACTGTATCTGGAAATCTAGAATTAACAATCTCAAAAGTATAAAATAAACCTGATAAAGCCATTGCACCAACAAGTATAGGTGAAGGAATATTAAATTTTTTGAGCAATATAGAAAATAAATAACAAATGATAATTAGAAAAAATATTTCTAAAAAATATCTTAAATCGTATATATTTTCATAATTATATCCTGTGATTTCAGAAAAACCTAACTTGCTGATAAATAATATAGGTACAAAACTTACAATAAATATAACTCTTGTAGCTTGAGGAATTAAAACTTGTTTATGATTTTCTTTTTTCCCATACTCTAAAAGTGCAGCAGCTATTGGGACAAATGCCCCGGGTAGGGCAGCAAGTGTTGCAATAAACTTATCAAATTTACAAACTTTAACAAAATAATACCCTGCAAGAATAGTACTGACTATAGTACAAAC
>JACWDO010000014.1 GCA_014654115.1 Pelagibacterales bacterium SAG-MED17
CTGTTTACATTCATATCTTTAGATCTTTGTATTACGGCTCATATAAATCGCCAAGAGAAGTTATTTGGATTATAGGTATGTTGATTTATTTCCTAATGATGGCAACTGCATTTATGGGATATGTTCTTCCTTGGGGACAGATGAGTTTTTGGGGCGCAACGGTGATAACAAATTTATTTAGTGCCATCCCGCTTGTAGGAGAAAGTGTCACAAATTGGCTTTGGGGAGGTTATTCAGTAGATAACCCAACTTTAACAAGATTTTTTAGTTTGCACTATCTGTTTCCTTTTTTAATTTTAGGACTAGTAGTTCTTCACATTTGGGCACTTCATGTTCCTGGAAACAATAACCCTATTGGAATTGATATAAAAAAACCATCTAAGGATACTGTTCCATTTCATCCATACATAGTCATAAAAGATGCTTTTGCTTTGTTAATATTTTTATTAATATTTGCATTCTTTGTGTTCTTTTCGCCAAATATTCTTGGTCATGCAGATAACTATATAGAGGCAAACCCCTTAGTCACACCTGCACACATTGTTCCTGAATGGTACTTGTTACCATTTTATGCAATTTTAAGATCAGTCCCAGATAAGTTGTTGGGGATAATTGCAATGTTTATGGCAATATTTGTATTAGTGATACTTCCTTGGCTGGATACATCAAAAGTAAGATCAACAGTGTTTAGACCTATTTACAAACAGTTCTATTGGATTTTAGTTGCTGATGTTTTAATACTTGGCTATGTGGGCGCAATGCCAGCAGAAGGGATATACTTATTAGTTGCAAGAGTTGCAACGGCTTATTATTTTGCACATTTCTTAATAATTCTACCTTTTTTAGGCTTTAAAGAGAAAACTACTCCATTACCACTAAGTATAACTGAGCCTGTTTTAGGTGGGTCACCAGACATGGCCATGGCTAGAAATAATTCTAACTATAAAGAAAAACTGTGAGAAACTTAATAAAATTATCTTTTTTTTTTATTTTAGTTTCAACTATGTTTTTATCAAAGGTTAATGCGGCTGGAGAACAGAGCGATTTATTAGAAGTAGATTGGTCTTTTAAAAGCTTCTTTGGAAAATTCGATAGAGCATCTTTGCAAAGAGGATATCAAGTTTACACTGAAGTTTGTGCATCATGCCATTCTCTTAAGCACCTAAGTTACAGAAACTTAGCTGAAAAGGGTGGACCAGAGTTTACAGAGCTTGAGGCTAAGGCAATTGCTTCGAATTTCGAAGTAACAGATGGACCAAATAGCGATGGTGAAATGTTTGATAGGCCAGCTAAATTGTCTGATAAATTTGTAATGCCTTATGCAAATGTTCAGGAAGCAATTGCAGCTAATGGAGGAGCATATCCTCCAGACATGTCAGTGCTTGTAAAAGCTAGAAGTGGTGGGGCAAATTATATTTATTCTGTCTTAATGGGCTACGATGAACCTCCAGCAGGTATGGAGCTCGATGATGGTGTTTATTATAACAAATATATGTACGGTAATAAAATTAAAATGTCATCTCCTCTTGATGATGACATTGTAGAGTATTCTGATGGAACAAAAGCCACAGTAGATCAAATGGCTAAGGATGTAACAACATTTTTACAGTGGACTGCAGAACCTCATTTAGAAACGAGACACAAGTTAGGTTTCAGGGTAATAATATACTTATTTGTTTTAACAATTTTAGTTTACTTTAGTATGAAAAAAATTTGGTCACGTATTGAAACGAAAGTTTAATATATCCCCATCTTTTACAATATAATCTTTACCTTCTAATCTCATTTTTCCAGCTTCTTTAGATTTTAACCATCCTTGATTATTTAAAAAATCTTCGTAAGAAATTGTTTCAGCTCTAATAAATCCTTTTTCAAAGTCAGAATGAATTTCTCCTGCAGCATTTGGTGCCGTAGATTCCTTTCTAATAGTCCAAGCCCTAGATTCTTCAGGCCCGGATGTAAAAAAAGTTTGTAAGGATAAAAGTTCGTATCCTTTCCTGATTAATGAATTCAATCCAGTTTCTGGCATATTGATCATTTTCATATAATTTTTTTTTTCATCTTCGTCTTCTAGCTGATTTATCTGATTTTCTATTTCTGCAGAAATTATTAATGTACTTTTTTCACCAAATTTTTTCTTAAATTCTTCAGTATAATTATTGCCTGAGTCAATGCACTCCTCATCCACATTGCACACATATAGTTTTGGTTTGGTAATCAGAAGTCCACTGTTTTTAACAATTTTTGTATCAAACTCATTTGTAATTAATGTTAAATCACCATCTTCATCGACTATCTTTTGAGCTGTTTCTAGTAATTTAAGTTCTTCATTATCAACATTTCTTCTATTTTTTTTATCAAGTCTTTTTTGAATAGATTCTAAATCAGCTAGTTTCATTTCGGTCTCAATAATCTCTAAATCTCTAACTGGATCAACAGTTGGGTTAACATTTTGAATATCATCTGAATCAAAACATCTAATCATGTGAATAATTGCGTCAACTTCCCTGATATGAGATAAAAATTTATTTCCTAGACCTTCACCTTTAGATGCTCCTTTAACAAGACCAGCAATGTCAACAAATGAAATAGTAGTATTAATTTTCTTTTTTGAATCTGAAATTTTAGCTAGCTGATTAAGTCTATCATCTGGAACTGCCACAATCCCTATATTTGGATCAATTGTACAAAAGGGAAAATTTTCTGCGTGTGCTTTATTTGAATTTGTTAATGCATTAAATAAAGTAGATTTTCCAACATTTGGTAATCCAACGATACCACATTTAAAACCCATTTAATTATTATTAACGGTGCTAGAAAATAAATCTAATTTTTTATCAATTAAAATAGTTAGAGACTCCATTATATTGCTTGTAATGTTGTCCAAATGAACTTGTTCGTCTTCACTAAAGTCGTTTAGAACGTAATCAGATACGGATATTTTATTTTCAGGTTTTCCTATGCCAATACGAACTCTCGAATATTCTTTGCCAATAAATTTATCAATTGATGCAATTCCGTTGTGACCCGCACTCGACCCACCAAACTTTGCTTTAATTTTACCAAGTTCAATATCTAAATCATCATGAAAGACAATTACATCTTCTGCATCTATCTTGAAATATTCAAGCAGTTCTCTAATACAAATTCCAGAATTATTCATAAATGTGAGAGGTTTAATTGCATATATTTTTTTATCACCAATATTTCCAGTAGTTAATAATCCTTTAAATTTTGGTTTTTGTTTAGATAATCCAAACTTTTGGTTTATTGAATCTACAATTTTGAAACCAATATTGTGTCGATTATTTTGACTATTCGGAGTCGGATTTCCTAAGCCAACAAGTAGCAACATATCAAATTAAATTTGGAAAAAACTTTCACAATTTATTATTTTTTATCAGATGAGGATTTATCTTCTTCTTTAGATTTCTCACCTTCAGCTTTATTTCCATCAGCTGAACTACCCTCTGCAGTTGCTGTCTCAGCTCCTTCTGTAGCCTCACCTTCGGCCGTCTCTGCTGGTTTTTCTGGTTCTTTAACTACTGTAGGTGCCGCAACTGTAGCGATTACAAAGTCTCTTCCTTGAATTGTAGGAGTAACATTTTCAGGCAAATTAATTGAAGAAATTTTTATACTTGTACCAATTTCTAAACCATCTAAGTCCACAACAAGCTCAGTTGGAATATTTTCTGCAGGACATCTTAGTTCTACCTTACGTCTTACAATATTGAGCACTCCTCCACGTTTAAGTCCTGGAGATAATTCATTATTTATAAATTTAACAGGAATTTCTAAAATAATTCTTCCACCTTTGACAATTCTCATCAAATCAAAATGTATAGGTTCGTCAGTAACAGTATCAAAAGCAATATTTCTTGTTAAAACTTTTTGCTCTTTGCCATCTAAATTAATAGATATTACATTGGATAGAAAATTTTCCTTATTTATTAAATTTTTTAACTCTTTAGTCGTAATTGAAATTTTTTCATTTGGTTGTTCTCCACCATAAACTATACCTGGAACATTACCTTTGCTTCTCAAGTCGTTAACTTGACCTTTAGTTTTAGTATCTCTTATTGTTGCTTGTATTGTGCTCATAAAGAGCTGGTTTTTAACCGAAGTTTGTTAATTTTACAAGGTTTATTTAAATAGATCTGAAACGGATGTTGAATTAGAAATCCTTTTAATAGCTTCAGCTAGCAATATAGATATAGATAATACTTCAATATTTCTCACTTTTTTTAATTTGTCTGAACTATCTATACTATCAGTAATAACTAAGTTTTTAATTTTTGAATTTTTTATCTTTTTAACTGCATCACCACTAAAAACTCCATGAGTTGCATATACATGAACTTCTTTTGCACCTCTTTTTAGTAAAGCATCTGCTGCATTTACTATAGTTCCCCCAGAATCAATTATATCATCAGTTAAAATACAAATTTTGTTTTTAACATTTCCAATAACATTCATAACCTGAGATTTACCAGGACTAGGTCTTCTTTTATCAACTATTGCTAATCCAACATCTAATTTTTTTCCTAAAGCTCTAGCTCTTTCAACTCCCCCTACATCGGGCGCAACACATATAATATTTTTGCTTTTAATTTTTCTTTTAATATGCTTTGCAAAGATGGGAGTAGCAAATAAGTTGTCTACAGGGATATCAAAAAAACCTTGAATTTGACCAGCATGCAAATCTACCGTTACTACTCTGTCAGCTCCTGCGTTTGTTATTAGATTTGATACTAATTTTGCAGATATAGATGTTCTCGGTACAACCTTACGATCTTGTCTTGCATAACCAAAATAAGGTATTACCGTTGTAATATTTTTTGCTGAGGATCTTTTAAGTGCGTCTATGCAAAGAAGCAATTCCATTAAGTTATCATTTGCTGGTGAAGATACAGATTGAATTATAAAAATACTATTTCCTCTTATATTTTCGTTAATCTCAATATAAATTTCACCATCTGCAAATTTTCTAATACTAGTATTAACTAGTTTATTTTTAAGATTTTTTGAAATTTTATTACTTAGCTGTTTGTTGCTGTTTCCTGTAAGAATTTTCATTTTGTGAGAATAATTTATTTAATCATAATTACTGAAATATTTCTACCATAATCATGTAATTTTTTTTTAATTGATCGCCTAGCGCTGAAGAAATTGTTGTTTAATATATAGGTATCTTTTTTGATAATTTCAATGTTTTTAACCCCAAATTTCAAAAACTCATCTGCTATATAATTATTTAGACTAAAATATAATTTATTATTTTTTATATTAAAAAACTTTTTATTAGATTTTTTTTGTTTAATGAATTTATTAAAGAAATCTTTTCTTACTTCGTAGCTTCTTTTGTCTATACAGGGACCAATTATCGCTATTAAGTCATTAAAATTACTACCACTTGACGCAAGTTTTTTTAAAGTAATGGGTATTATTTTTTTATATGCACCTTTCCATCCTGCATGAAGAGCGCTAATTAAATTATTAACGGGGTCATATATAAAAACAGGTGCACAATCAGCTGTCAGAATTCCTAATGCAATACCTTTCTTATTTGTTATTAATGAGTCACCCTTTAATTTTTTTTTTGGAATTTTGCCTATTTTATGAACAGTATTGCTGTGAATTTGATTTAACAATATAAGATTGTTTTTATTGCAACCAATTTTTTTGCAAACTGTTTCAATATTTTTCTTAATATCTTCGAGTTTATCTTTGGATCCGGGACCACAATTTAAACTTTTATATATGCCTTTTGAGATACCTCCCTGTCGATTAAAAAACCCATGCCTTATTTTTTTAAATTTTGTAAGTTTTTTTGACTTAAACATTATTCAAAACCAAAAAAATCGTCGTTTTTATTTTTATATCCAAAAATCACTTTGAAAAGGCTGCCCATTTGTTTTTCTTCAAGAAGCCGCGCCAAAGTATCTTCCATATATTTCTGTTGTTTGTTAGTCATTTTTTCTTCTAAGATTTGAGCTCTTTCAATTATACCCATTCTTTCTAAAAAAAATTTTTGAGTAACCACTTTTTTAACTTTAAGATTATTTTTGAAGAAATACTCTTTTAACAAATTAAAATTAACTAGTGAAGTTATATCTGCCTTACCTAAATTACTTAACATTCCCTTAGCTGAAATTTTTTTATTATGCATTACCGCCTGTATGGTGCTTGAGTTATTACTATTTAAATACCCATAATCTATAAGTAAAATACCTCCTGAGAGCTTAGAAATTTTTGTCATGATTGGATTTAACTCCAAAAAACCTTTTTTTGGAAATTCAATAAACTTGAGTTTTTCTAATGTCCCAAATTCCTTTATTTGAGCTTTGTCTTTTTTTTTACTTCTTATAAACTTTTCAATAATATTGACTTTGTTCTTTACTGTATAACATTTTTCAAGCAACTCATTATTTATATTAGAAAATTGTTTAATTGGAATTGCATCAAAAAATTCGTTACCAAAAAAAACGACTGGTCCTTTTTTTATTGAATTAAAGTTTTTAATCCACTTAACATATTCATTATTTATATTTTGTTTTTGTAATTTTTGTAAAAAAACACTTTTCTCATATAAGTGAATTTTTATCGCTTTATTTAATTCAGGAAATTTTTTGACAGTATTAATTATAACTTTAGTTAAGCTCCCATCCCCTGGTCCAAGCTCTACAAAATTAAATATTTTAGGTTTATCCATCTTTTCCCAGGCAGAAATTAACCATATAGCTATAATTTCTGAGAATAAGTTTGATATAGTAGGGGATGTTATAAAATCTCCATTTTTACCAAACGGATCTTTGCTAGAGTAGTAACCTACCTTTGGTTTATATAAAATTTTTTCAATAAAATCATCAACAGGTAAAGGTTTTTTTGATGTAATTTTAAATTTTTTGAGATTTAGTTTCATCTTTTTTTTTTAAGTAAATTAAAAATCCAATTAAAATCATAATCACACTTAAGAGCATTCCCATACTAATATGTCCATACAAATAACCAATTTGCATATCTGGCTCTCTAAAAAATTCAGAGGTAATTCTAAAAAATCCATAAAGTATTAAGAACATAATAGAGCAGGTTCCAATTTTATAATTTTTGTTAAAAAAAATTAAATTCATTAAATAGCATAGGATTTAAAAATATATCTGCATCTGAGGTCAGTTTTCCCTCAAAAGTGAATTTCATACAAGCAAATAACTCAAAAAAAATATGCGATATAGACCTTACACAATTTAATGATTACTCTAATAGATACACTACCTTAAAAAGATCAACATTATTAAAATTCTTATTTCAAAACATCCCACAAGAAAAAATAAATTTTAATTCAAATATAACAAAAGTAGATAATTCTAATGGCATCAGAATTTCTTTTGGAGATAATAAAAATGAAGAATTTGATTATTTAATTATTTCGGATGGTATTTTTTCAAAAACAAGGTCATTCATATTTACTGAGAGTATCTATCCAAAATATAATCTTAATGTTGCACTTCGAGGTAAATTAAAAGGCGATTATGGTAATGATATTTCGATATATATGGGATCAAATAGTCACTATGTGATCTATCCTGTAAATCAAAATAATGAACATAACTTTGTAGCTATTATAAAAAAAAAATTATCATCAGACGAATTAAAAAATTATGGTTTATTCAAATCTGAAGAATTTTTAAACTCTTTACTATCAGGTTTACAAAATTCGCAAATAAGCTTAAAAAATTTAAGTGAATTAAAGTCATTTCCTGTTCACGTCAGCAGCGACTTTCCAAGTTTAAATAAAAAAAATGTATTTTTATCTGGTGATGCTCTATTCACTTTCCCCCCATCATTTGCCCAAGGGGCTTCTCAAAGTATTGAAACTGCAAATGATATATTGAAAAGTATTTTGAATGGTACAAATGAATTCTATCAAGAAAGGATCCGTAGTATTTCTTCTATAAATAATAAATCAAAATTTAACCATTTTTCATTTCATTTATCAAATCCCATCAATATTTTTATTAGAAATAAAATTTTGAAATATCTCTCAAAAAATAAAATATTTCTTGAAAATTATTTGGGTAAAATTTATAGAGCTTAATTATTAGGCCTTAATCTTTGCCTTAAATCATCAATTGGTTTTAAAGAATTTCCAGATTTATAATGCCAAAATGTCCATCCGTTACAACTTTCTGCACCAATAATTTTTGCTGCAACTTTATGGATTGAACCTTCTGATTGTTGATATTTTATACTACCATCCACCATAATTTTAGCATTTACTTTTTTCTTTTGATCATAAATTTCTGTTCCAGGCTTAATCAAGCCCATTTCAACTAATGACCCAAATGGAATTCTTGGTTTAGATCTATTATTTTGTAGTGTATCCAGATATTCATCTTTTATGATATCTGTATTTTCCAATCTTTTTTTTGTAGCATCGAAATAATTTTTTTCCTTTTCTATTCCAAAATAATTTCTGCCTAATTTTTTAGAAACAACAGCTGTGGTACCTGATCCTAAAAAAGGATCTAAAATTAAATCATTTTTATTTGATGAAGCTAATATTATTCTATGGAGTAACGATTCTGGTTTTTGTGTAGAATGAACTTTTTTTCCATTATCTTTTAATCTTTCTTTACCATTGCAGATTGGAAGGTTCCATGTAGATCTCATTTGCAGATCATCATTCAAACATTTTAATGATTGATAATTAAAAGTGTATTTGGATCCTTCACTTTTTGATGCCCAAATAAGTGTCTCATGTGCATTAGTAAACCTTGTTCCTCTAAAATTTGGCATTGGATTATTTTTATTCCAAATTACATCGTTAAGTATCCAAAAACCTAAATCTTGAATTGTAGAACCTACTCTAAATATATTATGGTAGCTACCGATTACCCAAATTGTTCCATTCTTTTTTAAAATTCTCTTACATTCTTTTAACCAACCAAAAGTAAATTCATCATAGGTTTTAAAACTTTCAAATTGATCCCATTTATCATCAACAGCACTTACCTTAGATCTATCTGGTCTACTCAACTCTTTTTTTAATTGAAGGTTGTATGGGGGGTCAGCAAATATTAGGTCAAAAGTTTCTTCAGGAATTTTTTTTAATTCTTTTAAACTATCCCCATTAATAATTTTGTTTTTTAAAGTTTGAATTCTCATTTTGTAAGAATTAATTAGACTCGAGAGAAGAGTCCCCGTCAACCTGTGATTGAATTATTTTGAGTCTACTTGTTACTATTTATTCTTGAGACTCAATATGTTGTGTATAGGATTGAATGTTTTTCGATGAAATCTAGTTACTCCATATTTTCTAATAGCATTAATGTGCTCTCTAGTTCCATAACCTGCATTTAAATCCCATTTATATTTTTTAAAACTTTCTGACATTTTGAACATTAGTTTATCTCTTGAAACTTTTGCAATTATTGATGCTGCTGATATTTCTTTAATTTTTTGGTCTCCTTTGATTATAGTTTTAATAAGGTAATTTCTCAATTCTGGTGATTTATTTCCATCAATAAGTACTAAATTAGGTTTAACTTTTAGTTTTTTTATAGCTCTCTTCATGGCTAATAAACTAGCATTTAAAATATTTAGTTTTTCTATTTCTTTTATTGAGGCAGATCCCAAAGCCCAAGTAGAATTTTTTTTTATATATTTTGCCAATATTTCTCTATCAATTTTACTTAACTTTTTTGAGTCTTTGATATCTTTCTTGCTAATATTTTTTTTTAGAATAACAGCTGCCGCATATACTGGACCAATTAAACTTCCTCTGCCAACTTCATCAACCCCAGCTATAATTTTTTTCATTGAGAAATTAAAAAATGATATAAAAGAAACCCTATTATCAAGCCTTTAAAAAAAGCAATCCATAATAATCCATAATTTGAAAGATTAAGTTTCTCTCTCCACCAATTTATATATTTCTTATGTATTTTTATCATCGTAAATTTAGACTGATATTCTTAATTGATCAATTTTCTTCCTTATTAGTTTTAAATCGGCCCAAGAATATTTTTTTTGTTCTGCTTGCCTTAATAAGTATGCCGGGTGAAACGTGATCATCGTTAAGTATGTTTTGTTATGAATTATTAAATCTTTCCAGATACCTCTTTCTTTTGAAATTTTTATCTTGGATCCAAAAAGAGATTCCATTGCGGTGCTACCCATCAGAATTAAAATTTTAGGATCGATAATGGAAATATGTTTTCTCAAGAAATTTGAGTATCTATTAATTTCAGAAGACTCAGGCTTCCTGTTATTAGGTGGTCGATAGTTAACGACATTAGTTATATAAATATTATTTCTTTTAATTTGAATTGCCTCCAACATTTTATTTAATAATAGTCCAGCGTCACCTACAAATGGCTTCCCTTGCTCATCTTCTTTTTGACCTGGTCCTTCACCGATAACCATAATTTTACTTTCACTGTTCCCATCGGCAAATACTAACTGTGTAGCATTATTTTTAAGCTCACAATTATCTACATTCTCGATTTCACTCTTCAATTTTGAAAGAAGTTTTTTTTTATCTTCTAGCTGTGGTTTAGTTTTAAGCCTGTTAATTGGTTTATCGTTAAATATATATTCAATTTCATTTGAGTTAAGATTTTCAAGGTTTAATATGTCATTTTGATTTTTGAGGTTTAAAGTCATAAGTTTAAATATGAAAATTTTATTAGTAATTTTATCATTTTTGGCACTTCAAACCAGCACATATTCAAGCACTTCTATAGATAATAAATTCAACCAAAAGTATCTATCTAATTATTTTTCTGCTTTAGTTTCATCAGGTAATCAAAAAAATGAGGTTGCTCTTGATTATTTTAATTCATCTAAATTTCTCATCCAAAAACATGATAATTTTTTAAAAAAGTACGTATTTTCACTAGTTTTAAATGGACAAGTTAAAAAAGGGATAGACCAAATAAAAATTTCAAAAAATGATATTAATTCAAATACCTTCGAGCTGAATATTCTTTTGTTAATTGATAGCTTTAAGAAAAAAGATTTTAAACAAGCAAATAAAAGGATCAAAGAATTTCAAATGGATAAAGATGACGGAACTTATGAATACGTAATATACAAAATTTTAAAAGATTTTAATTATCTGTTTCTTAAAAAAGAGGCTATTGAAGATAATAAATATGGATCATTAAGTTTAATTTCGACTACTTTTCAAAATTGTTACTTAAATTCTCAAAAAACAAATTCATATTTTGAAAGACTATTAAATAGTTCTGATGGAGATTACTCGAGGTATATGTATTTTTATTTTGCAAATCTAATTGAAAATAAAGAACTTAAAAAAGTGAATGAAGTATCTCAGAGAATTGAACCTTTGGGAGATAGTATATTATTACATCAAATTAAAGATTGGATCGATAACAATGATTATAAGAAATTTAAAACTCATTTCTCTTGTAAAAACGAGAATGATATTTTAGCTGAGATTTTTTATTTGGTATCTAATTTATTTTCTACCCAAAATATTTTTGATCAGTCAAATTTTTATTTAAGAATATCAGAATATTTGAACCCTAAATTTTATTTCAATCGGACTTTGCTTGCTGAAAATTACTATTTAAATAAGAATAATTACCAAGCTAATAAAATTTTAGAAGATTTTAAAAAAAAAGATAAATTATATTTTTGGTATAAAACAAAAAAGATTGGAAGAATATTGTCTGAAGATAATTCAGAAGAAGAAGCTGCATTTTATATTAATAAGCATTTCAACTCTATAAAGGCTCCAACTTTAAAAATCCTTTATGACTATGCTAATATTAATAAGGGTTTTGAAAATTATGAAATTGCTATCGAATATTACACCGAATTAATGAAAAAAGTTGAAAAGAATTCTTATGCACTCTCAAGGATTCTATACAGGAGAGGTAGCAGTTATGAAAGGATGGGTAATTATGAAAAAGCTGACAAAGATATGTTAGAGAGTTTAAAAATATATCCAAATGAGCCTTACACGATGAATTACCTTGCTTATAGTTGGCTTGAAAGAAACCATAAAATAGATGAAGCAATTGAAATGATACAGTCAGCCTACAAACAAAAAAAGGATGATCCATATATAACTGACTCGGTTGGTTGGGGATATTATTTGATTGGTGATTATATTAACGCTGAAAAATATTTAAAAAGAGCTTTGCAGCTTATGCCAGATGATCCAATTGTTAATGATCATTATGGTGATGTTCTTTGGAGATTAGATAAAAAACTACAAGCAAACTATTATTGGCGAGCTGTTTTACAGCTTAAGGAAACAGAAGATATTATGAAATCAAAAATAAAATCTAAATTATTAGAGGGTTTAGAAAAATCATAATTAATGAGATTTGAAAAGATTAAATCACACGCAAAAGTTAACTTATCTCTAAACGTAATTGGAAAACAAAAATCAAAACTTCATAATTTAGAAACCTTAGTTGCTTTTGTTGACTTACACGATCAAATCTTAATAAAACGAATAAATGATAAAAATCATGAGGTAAAATTTTCAGGACAATTTTCTAATAAAGTTCCAAAAGAAAATACTATTAGCAATTTGCTTAAAATTCTGGATAAAAAAAAAAGAATAAAAAATCATAAATATTCAATTTTAATTAAAAAAAATATTCCTCAAAAAGCTGGGCTTGGTGGAGGCTCAATGAATGCAGCTTCTTTAATAAATTATTTTGTAAAAAAATATAAAATTAATTTATCATCTAAGGAGAGATATAATTTATGTTCACAAATAGGGTCAGATGTAATCTTGGGTATTGATCAAAAAAATTTAATTATTTCTTATAAAAAAAAAATTACAAAAATCAAAAAAAATTTAAAAATGTTTACTCTAATGGTTAAGCCGAATTTTGGCTGTTCCACAAAAAGTATTTTTAAGCGAGTTAGACGTTACTCAAAACCTCAGTTGTTAAAAATCAGGTCAAAAAATATTGATTTTAATTTAATGTCAAAGATGAAAAATGATTTAGAACCAATATCTTTAAAAAAATATCCTAGGCTTCGGAAACTAAGAGATTATTTTTTAAATATAGATAAAAATTCATATGTAAGAATGACGGGGTCTGGCTCAACAATTGTGGGATATTTTAAGTCCAAAAAAGCCGCATTAAATGCAAAGAAATTATTAAAAAAAAATTATAAAAACTATTGGTGTAATTTATCAAAAACTATATAAAGCTTTTTTTTTGTGATATATGAAATTAATTTTGGGGTGTAGCCAAGTGGTAAGGCAGCGGTTTTTGGTACCGCCATCCTAGGTTCGAATCCTAGCACCCCAGCCACTTATGTACAATTTTTTTAAAAACATCTTTAAAATCAGCAAAAAACTTACCTCTAAAGATAAATCTTTTTTAAACATTTATAAAAATACTGAAGTTTCTAAAATTTTTGAAGCGATATCAAATTTTAATGACACAAGTGAAATTAGATATGTAGGTGGATGTGTTAGAAAAATTTTAAATCAAGAAGATGTGGATGACATTGATCTAGCTGTAAATTTAAGCCCAAACCAAGTTAAAGAATGTTTGCAATCAAGTAATATTAAATTCTTTGAAACTGGCATAAAACATGGAACTATTACTGCAAATATAGACCAAAAAAATTTTGAGATTACATCATTAAGAGAAGATGTAGATACCGACGGGAGACATGCAAAAGTTAAATATACAACAGATTGGTTAAAAGATTCATCAAGAAGAGATTTCACCATTAATTCTATTTATGCAGATAAAGACGGTAATTTGTTTGATCCCAATGAAGGTGCCAAACATTTAGAAGAGGGTAGTGTAATTTTTATAGGTAATGCAGATGAGAGAATGCAGGAAGATTATTTAAGAATTTTAAGATACATTAGATTTTTTCTAAATTATAGCAATCAACCTCATAATTTATCTGTTCAAAAATCAATCAAGCAAAACATTGCTGGTGTAGCCAATCTTTCAAAAGAAAGATTAATGAGTGAATTAAAAAAAATTATTTTATCAAAAAATTTTTTGGAAATATCAAAAGACTCTTTTTTAGTAGAAATTTTAACAATTATTTTTCCTCAGCTTGTCAATCTTAATAATTTAGAAAAAATAAATAATTACTCAAAAAATATATTTAATAAAAAAAAATTTATTTTTATAATTTCATATTTAATTATAGACGAAACAGATAATGCTAATTATTTTTTATTTAAGTATAATTTTTCGAATGAAGATAAAAAAAGAATAAAATTTCTAATTGAAAATTTTGAGTTATTCTCTGAAAAAGATTTTTTTAATAAGAAAAATCTTCAAAGAATTTTTTATTTTAATAACAAATCTTATGTTATCGATTTATTGGATTTAAAAATTTTTAACTCAAAAATAGTACCAAAAAAAATAATAGAATTGAAAAAATATTTTGAACGATTTGAGAAACCTATTTTTCCATTAAAAGCCCAGGATTTACTTGAAAAATATAAATTAAAGGAAGGCAAAGAATTTGGACAAAAAATTAGATTGCTCGAGGACTTGTGGTTAAATAACAGCTTCAAGTTAAGTAAAAAAGATATTGATAATGTATTTAGTAACTAAATATATTTAACGTCTTTTATTTCAAAATTTTTTACGCCAGCAGGAGTTTTAATTTCAACTAAATCCCCCTTATTTTTTCCAATTAGACCCATACCTATTGGAGATTTAAAATATATTAGTTTCTCTCTTAAATCTGCTTCATCTTTTCCAACAATCTTATATTTCAAACTTTCATCAGTATCTAAATTTTGCAGCATTATTGTTGAACCAAATATAACTTTTCCATCATTATCTAATTTGGAAACATCGATCACATTTGCTCTAGCTATAATATCCTCAACTTCTTGAATTCTTCCTTCACTATGGGATTGTTGTTCTTTTGCTGCATGATATTCAGCATTTTCTTTGAGATCTCCATGTGATCTAGCTTCGGCTATGGCTGCAACTATCTCGGGTCTTTTCTTCTCCTTTAAGAAAATTAATTCTTCTTTTAATTTTTCGAGTCCTTTAACTGTAATTGGTTCTTTTTCCATAATCTATTTCCATTTTGCAACAGGTGGTAGTGACATTAAAATAGCTTCAACATTACCATTTGTTTGTAGGCCAAACTTCGTACCTCTATCATAAAGTAAGTTAAATTCAACATATCGACCTCGTTTCTCTAATTGAATTTCTCTTTGTTTATTAGACCATTTTTTCTTATATTTTTTTAATATAATTTCTCTAAATATATTTTTAAAACTTATTCCTACCTCTCTTACAAAACTAAAATCTTTTTCCCAATTTTCTTTTTTATAATCAAAGAAAATTCCCCCTATACCTCTTGGCTCTTTCCTATGTGGTAAATAAAAATATTCGTCGCACCATTTTTTATATTTTTTATAATAATTTTTATTATGTTTATCACAGGATTTTTTTAATTCTGTATGGAACCATTTTTCTAAACTTTTATCTTTAAGACAAGGAGTAACATCCATACCTCCACCAAACCATCCATGAGAAGTAAAAATATATCTAGTATTAAAATGCATAGCAGGAACATGAGGATTTTTCATATGCATTACCACCGATATACCCGATGCCCAAAAGTTTGGATTTTTATCTCCACCAGGGACTCTATTTCTAAAATCTTTTGAAAATTTACCGTAAACTTCTGAAAAATTGACTCCTACTTTTTCAAAAATTTTTCCATTTTCTAATATTCTGAACTGGCCTCCACCTTCATTGGAGTTTTTTCCTCTTTCCCAATTTTTGATTTTGAAGATATTTTTTTTCCCCTCTAATTCCTCTATTTCTTGACAAATTACTTCTTGCAAAGTCTTGAACCAATTTCGAGCTAATTTTTTTTTAATTGTTTGATCCATAAATATTTGATTGCCTTATATTTTCTGACAATACTATTGCAACTGAAGATGCCAGGTTCAAGGATCTTTTTTTTTCAATCATGGGTATTTTTATCTTATTTTTTAATCTTTTATGAACCTCGTCTGGAACACCTGCACTTTCTCTTCCGAAGAGTAATGTATCGCTACTTTTAAATTTAAATTTAGTATAAATTTTGCTAGCCTTAGTAGTCATCAAAACTACTCTGTCATTTTTTTTTGCTTCGAAAAACTCATCAGAATTTTTGAAGATATTAATCATCTTCTCATCCAAGTAGTCCATAACAACTCTTTTAAAGCGCTTATCAGTAAGCAAAAAACCACAAGGCTCTATAATTTCAAGAACAGCTCCGAGGCAAGAACAAGTTCTAGCTATTGCAGCCGTATTCTGAGGTATATCAGGCTCATAAAGTGCTATTTTAGGCATCGATTTAGTTTTTTTGTGTGTCATTGTTACCATGGAAAAATAACGTTTTTCTTCATATATGAAATCATATATTAAGAAAAATTAAAATAATAAATGTCCGATTCAGAAAAAAAGAAGCCAAATAGAAGAGATTTTATAGTAACTGCAACAACTGCAGCAGGCGCTGTGGGTGTCGGTGCGGTTGTTTGGCCATTAGTTGATCAAATGAACCCTGATGCATCAGTAAAAGCATTAGCAAGCACTGAAGTAGATATAAGCGCTGTTGAACCCGGTCAATCAATAACAGTTTTGTGGAGAGGTAAACCAGTTTTTATAAAAAGAAGAACTAAAGAAGAAATTGATAGTGCTAGAGCTGTTGATTTAAGTGAACTAAAACATCCCGAAAAAGATGAGGATAGAGCAAAAAATCCTGAATGGCTTGTAATGCTTGGAGTATGTACTCACCTTGGATGTGTACCTTTAAATGATAAAGGGGATTATGGTGCATGGTTTTGTCCATGTCATGGCTCACACTACGATACATCTGGAAGAATTAGAAAAGGACCGGCACCTACTAATATGGAAGTACCAAAATACGAATTTGTAAATAGTAACACTATAAAAATTGGATAGAAAATTTTATGAGCGATCACGAATACACACCTAAATCAAAAGTTGGAAAATGGTTTAATGATAGGCTTCCATTATTAACACTTGCAAATCATTTAACAGATTATCCCACTCCTAAAAATTTAAATTACTGGTGGACATTTGGTGGAATTCTTACTTTTTGCTTAATCACTCAAATAATTACAGGAATTGTTTTGGGGATGCATTATGTGGCTCATGCAGACCTAGCTTTCCAAAGTGTAGAACACATAATGAGAGATGTAAATTATGGTTGGTTAATAAGATATGTGCATGCAAATGGTGCGTCTATGTTTTTCTTAGCTGTTTACATTCATATCTTTAGATCTTTGTATTACGGCTCATATAAATCGCCAAGAGAAGTTATTTGGATTATAGGTATGTTGATTTATTTCCTAATGATGGCAACTGCATTTATGGGATA
>JACWDO010000015.1 GCA_014654115.1 Pelagibacterales bacterium SAG-MED17
AATATTTTCTTAAGACTGGGAAATTTGCTAGTCCTAAAATTGGAAAACCTTTATAATTCAGTGAAATTAAATTACTCCATGTAGGATTACCTATTACAAAAGATCTTGTCCCATCAATTGGATCTATCACCCATGTAAATTCACTATTAGATTTTTTATGTCCAAACTCTTCTCCTATTACTTGATGATTTGGAAATTTTTTTTTAATTTTGGATCTTATAAATTTTTCAAATGCCTTATCTGAAGTTGTTACAGGGTCATAACCCTTTCCTTTAAGTTTGTTTGATACTTTAAAAGTTCTATTTAATTTAGAATAATAAAAATTAGTTAGATCTTTAGCTAACTGGTTTAAAAATTTAGCAAATATTGGATATTTTTTTGAGTCAAAGTTATTCACAGAGAACTCTTACTATTAAATTAATATCTATGAAAGTTAATTTTTTAAATAATTATTTATTTAATCTTTGAATAAACTTTCGATTTGAGCTTCTGCATCTTTAATAGATTTATCATAATCCAAAGCCATTTGATCAGCACTAATAACATCTACTTTTTCAATGCCAAAAAAATTTAAAATAAATTTTAGCCAAGGAGTTAAAAAATCCTCAGAGCTATTTAGTTTAGTGCCCCCAGAGGTAATAACCAAATAAGCTTGTTTATTTTTTAATAGTCCTTCTCTTCTTCCATTAGGTTTAAACTTAAAAGTTTCTCCAATTCTTGCGGCTAAATCTGTCCAAGCTTTTAATGTGGCTGGTGGACCATAATTATAAATAGGAGCTGAAATAATTATTATATCACTTTCTTTAAGTTCTTTTACTAGTTGGTCTGATAACTCAAACATTTTTTTATGATGTTCTGTTTGGTCTTTTTCATCAATTTTCATCCCAGACTCAGTAAGTCCACTTACGAAAAGCATTTCCTCATCTAAATCTCGATACAAAACTTCGTCTCCAGGCTTTTTGATCTTATCTAATAATTTTTTAGCTAAAGCTCTTGAAGTTGAACCTTTTTTTCTGGCACTTGAGTCTATTTGATAGATTTTCATCTCTTCTTTTTAGCCGAAATTTTGCATAAAAGGAAAAACTTTAATTATATAAAAACCAATTGCCTGTAATTGATTAGTTAAAATTAAAATACCTGTAACTAAAAGAGTTATTCCACCTATTTTTGAGATTAAATTTATGTTTTTTCTAAAATTTTTAGAAAATAATAAAAATCTTTGAATTAAATATCCTGACAAAACAAAAGGTATAGCAAGACCTAAGGAATAAAATATCAATAAAATTATTGCTCTAGTAAGTGTTTCTTCAATTGAGGCTAGGGCCAAAATAGAACCTAAAATTGGTCCGATACAAGGAGTCCATCCAAAACCAAATGCAAGTCCAATTACATATGGAAATAAAATGTTTCTAGACTCTTTTGCATCAAATCTTTTTTCGAAGTTAAGATAAGGGATGTTTATTATTCCAAGTAATTGAAATGAAAATATAACAATTATTATCCCTGCAAAAATTCTTAAAATTTCTGAATTTTGTAAGAGAGCTTGACCTAGAAAAGATGCTGACGCTCCTAAAAGAACAAATACAGTTGAAAAGCCTAAACAAAATAAAACCAAAGAAAAAATATTAGTTTTTTTAGACTCAATTACCTCTTGAAGCGATTGACCTGAAATGTAGGAAACATATCCAGGTATCAGTGGTAAAACACATGGAGATAAAAAACTTATAAGACCTGCACCAAAAGCAATTAAGTACTCAAACATTTAACCTGTATTTTTCATGGCTGCTGATATTCCAGCTATTGATGTTAAAAGAGCATCATTTAAATATTTTTTGTCAGACATTATTTTATTTTTTTTAAGTTTATATATAACTATTGGTTGGATAATATTTAGTACTTCAGAGTATATAGCTCTGACAGTTATTAAAGTTCTGAATTGTTTACGTGTTAAAATAATTTCTTTTGTAGTAATTTTTTTATTTAATTTTTTTATTACTTCAAATTGAAATCTAAGTTTTTTTCCAATCTTTTTTAGTGCATCATCTGCTAAATATTTTTCATAAATTTTTGAAATATCAGGATCAGCTTTTGTAATTACCATATCAAGTATATCTAACATTGAATTGAAAAAGGGCCAATTTTTTTCCATATCTATTAAAGTCCTTCTAAACTTTTTTATATAAGCATATCTTAAAGCCTCAGCGCTACCTAACCACGCAGGTAACATTAATCTAATCTGCGTCCAAGCAAATACCCAAGGTATTGCTCTTAAACTTTTAATATTATCAACATTTTTTCTTTTAGATGGTCTCGATCCAATTGATAGTTTTCCTAGAGCTGCACTAGGTGTGACAGTTTTGAAATATTTAATAAATTCTGAGCTTTGATTAATATTTTTTCTATATGAACTCTTAGAAATATCGGACATTTTTTCAATTAGTGATCTCCAGTTTTGTTTAGGAGTAGGTGGAGGATTTAATGTTGCTTCAGTTACAGCACCTATGTAACTACATAGATTATATTCAGCTATTGGTTCATAGCCATATTTTTGCTGAATAACTTCACCCTGATCGGTAATCCTAATCTTTCCATTTACTGAACCTGGAGGTTGCGATCTTAAAGTAGCTTGAATTGGTCCGCCACCTCTACCGGGAGAGCCCCCTCTTCCATGAAAAAAAGTAACATTTACATCGAATTTTTTTCCTAATTTGACTATTGCTTCTTGGGCTTTGTATTGATGCCAGCTAGCACATATTTTTCCTGCATCCTTACTAGAGTCTGAATATCCTATCATTACTTCTTGTTTATTATTAATTAGTTTTCTGTACCATTTTTTTGAAAATAAACTCTCCATTATTGATTTTGCATTAATCAAATCATCTAATGTTTCAAATAAAGGAACTACTCTTAATTTATTATTTATTTTTGCCTCTTTTTGTAGAAATGAAACTGACAAAATATCTGACACAGACGTAGTCATTGAAATTACATATGCTCCTAAGCACTCTGAGGGTTCATCTGCAAGTATTTTAAAAGTAGACCAAACTTCATTGTTCTCTTTATTAGAAAATTTAAATTTATTAATATAGCTCTTAGTTGAAGTTAATTTAGATTTTAAAAAATTAATTTTTTCTTCCTCAGTGAAATTATAATAATTTTTATTAAATTTTTTTTTAATAAGTTCAGCAATTAATTGTCTATGTCTTGAAGATTCTTGCCTAATATCTAGTCTAGCTAAATTTATTCCAAAACATTTTGCTCTTCGCATGAGATCGAGAAGTTCCCCACTTGCGACGTTTTCATTTTGGTTTTGTTCTAAAGATTCTCTTACGACCCTCAAAGGTTTTAAAATTTCTTCAGTTGAACTTAATAAAATATTTTTATCTAAAGGTGTCTTATTAATAAAATATTGTTCTATAGATCTATGAGTTAGTCTCAATTTATCTCTAAGAGGTCTTAGAAAAACTCGATATGGTTCAAAAGTTTTGCCAACTTTAGAGCTTATTTTTTTTGAACATTTTTTCATTGAGTAGGATCTAATAATTTTAGTCAAAGATTTTTCATATAGTTTTGCTGCTTCCCATCTTGATAATAAAATTACTTCTTTAGTAACTTTTGCAGTTACATTAGGATTTCCATCTCTATCTCCACCCATCCATGAGCCAAACTGAATTGGATTAAAGTTTTTTGGTAATCCTCTATTCATGTTTTTCAAAAAAATAGAATTTAACCTTCTGTAAACTTTAGGAATTGTTTCCCACAAACTATCTTCTATAATCGCCAAGCCCCATCTTGCCTCATCAAATGGAGAAGGTTTGGTTCTTTTAAGATCATCAGTGTTCCAAATAATTGTAAACTCGTCATGAAGTTGTTTATTTAATTGTGTTAACTTTGATGGATGAGATTTATAAAGATCTCTTTGCTCCAGAATTTCTATAATCTTATGATATTTCTGAATTAAAGTTCTTCTTTTTACCTCTGTTGGATGGGCAGTTAAAACTATTCCAATATCTAGATTTTTAGCAAGGTTATAAATTTTATTGTTAGATATTTTTTTATTTTTAAAGAGTTTTTCAAATATTTCTTCAATAAAAATATTATATTTTAGATTTTTACGCTTAGTTTCATATTCATCAAGATTTCTTGATGTATCAATTGACTCAGCTAGATTTATAAAATTAATTAAATGAGTAAATGCTCTAGTTAATCTGAGAGTATCGATTGAATTACTATTTCTTACTTTTTTGACTAGTTTTTTGAATGAATTCTTATTTTTAAGATTTATTTTATTTGCTTTTGATAGCTTTCTGACCTTTTCAACCAGATTAAAAAACTTAATGCCTTCCTGTTCTTTAATTACTTCTCCAAGAATATTTCCAAGATAACGGATATCTTCTCTAAGTAACTTTGTAGGTATTCTTTCATAATAAAGATCTCTTTTTTTCATCGCTCAAAACAAATTTTTTTTGTAAAATTCCTTTTGAGTTAGTTTTTACACTAAATAAAGAGCCTGAGTATCTATATTTTCGCAATTCTGCACTGTTCATACCTTTGGTTGCTGAGGTAACAAAAAGTTCATTATTATTTTTGCCACCAAATGTACAATTGGTAATATTTTTTGCAGGAAATTGAATTCTGTGGATTAACTTTGCTTTATTATTAAATACAGAAATACAGGCTCCATGATAATGAGCGACCCATAGATTTTTATTTTTATCTAGAGTCATGCCATCTGGAACTCCTTCTTTATCAGAAAAAGTTTTAAAAATTTTTTTACTTACAATTTTATTATTTTTATTTATTTTAATTTTATATATTTTTTTTTTTGAACTATCGGTATGGTAAAAATTATATTGGTCTAAAAATGCTGGTCCATTTGTAATTCTATAGTTTTTATCAACTTTAGTTAATATTAAATTTTTATCTAATTTATAAAGTGATCCTTTTTCAATTTTTCTCTCTAGGTTATCCATAGTGCCAAACCATAGATTTCCGGCTGAGTCTGTTTTACCATCATTGGTTCTGTTTAATTTAATATTTGGTTCGGTGAATATTGATTTTAAAATTTTTTTAGATTTAAGATTTTGAATTCTAATCTCTCCTTGTAATCCCAAAATAAATATATTTTTTTTAACATGGGCTAAAAAACCCACTTCTTTATTTACCTTAATTTGTTTTTTTTTATTATTTTTAATATTTAAGATGCAGATTTTCTTTTTCTTAATATCTACAAAATAAATAGAATTATGCTCTTTTACCCATAAGGTGCCCTCACCTAATTTGCATTTAATATTCCAAATAACTCTTGGTTCGGTAGTTCTGATTTTATTCATTTATTTCAAATTCATTTATAAAATCTTTGTTAGGAGTAATACCTATGCCAATATTATCAGTTACAGATGCAAATCCATTATTTTCATTTACCTGCTTTAAAATTGAAAAATCTTCATTTGGTAGATCTGTAATAAAAATATTTTTTTCAGTGGTATCAAATTCTAACATTGATTTAGAGGGAAATAATCCTCCTGGCATATCAGGTTGAGCTGTAAGTAAGTGTAAATTAACAGCTATACTTATTGCAGACCCCCATACATGATTGATAACTGGGATAAAATTAGCTTGTGCCAAAGCTGAGACTTTTAAATACTCAGTAATCCCACCTAAACCGCAAACTTCTGGTTGGGCAATATCAATACAATTATTGGAGATTAATTTGTTCCAACCATATTTTGTAAATTCAGCCTCTCCTCCTGCAATACTGGTAGAAATTTTACTTCTTAATTGTCGATAACCTTCATAGTCCTCGGGTGCTACAGGCTCTTCAAACCAAAATATATCTAACTCATCCAATCCTTTACCAACATAAATAGCATCTTTTAAATTGTATGCATGGTTAGCATCTACCATTAATCTAAAGTCTTTTCCTATGCTTTCTCTAACCGCTTGTACTAATTTAAGATCTTCCTTTGCACCTAAGCCAATCTTCATCTTCATAGCTTTAAAATTTTTAGACTTGATTTGTTTTGCTTCCTCTTTAAATGAATTGATTAATTCTTCTGTAGATTTTTTTTGTAACATCATCCCATAACCATAAACCGGAATATGTTCATTACATTTTCCACCTAAAAGTTGATAGAGAGGTACTTTGGATTTTTTTCCAAGGATGTCCCACAACGCAATATCCACACCCGATAAAGCTTGTATTGGCATTCCTTTTTGACCACTATCTCTTAGAAGGTTGTACACTTTTTGCCAGATATGTTCTTTATTTAAGGGATCTTCACCAATTATTATTGGCTGGATAACTTTTTCAACAATATACTTATTAGCTAATGCAATATTTCCTGGTCCAAAGCATTCTCCCCATCCTGTAATACCTTCATCAGTCTCAACCTCCACAAGATGAGCAGTTCTATGTTTATAATATTGTTGAGAGTAACCCAGTTCTTTGTCTAACTCATATCTAAGTACATGACTTTTAATAGAAGTTATCTTCACAATTATTTAAAGTGCAACAACTTTAGAGTTTTGCTCACCTAAGTTTTCAATTGATAACTTCATTGTGTCTCCAGCTTTTAAAAATTGTTGAGGCTTCATACCCATACCTACACCAGGAGGCGTTCCAGTGGTAATGATATCACCTGGTTGTAAAGACATGTACTTACTTAAATAAGAAACAATAAAGTTTGCATTAAAAATCATTGTATTAGTATTTCCTCTTTGCATTTTTTTTCCATTAACATCTAAACTCATGTTTAAATTGTTAATATCTGAAATTTCATCTTTCGTTACTAGGTAAGGTCCAATTGGTCCATAAGTATCATGAGATTTTCCTTTAACCCATTGACCCATTTTTTCTAATTGCCATTCTCTTTCACTAATATCATTGACCAAACAATATCCTAAAATATGTTCTTCAGAGTCACTTTCAGATATATGTTTTGTCTCTTTTCCAATAATAATTCCTAGCTCAACTTCCCAATCAAGTTTTTTGGATCCTGACACAATTTCAATATCATCATTAGGACCATTAATGCAGCTTGTAGCTTTCATAAACACTATTGGTTCAGACGGTGCTTCTGCACCAGTTTCTGCAGCATGATCAGAAAAATTTAATCCAATTGCAATAAACTTACCTGGCTTAGTTATACATGATCCAATCCTCTCACTACTTGATATTTCAGGAAGTGAAGATAGATCAGCATTTTGTAGTTTAGAAATAGTTTCAAAATTTAAATGATGAGGATTTAAATCTTCGACATGTGAACTGATATCTCTAATTTTACCATCTTTATCTAAAGCCGCGGGTTTCTCTTTTCCTTTTTGTCCTACTCTTAATAATTTCATAATTCTCCTTTTATTATTTAATTATATTGAAATTCCACCATCGATGGAAATTGTTGTTCCCGTTGTAAATGTTGCATCATCACTTGCTAAATATACTGCCATTGCTGCAATTTCTTCAGCTGTACCTAATCTTCCCATAGGTTGTCTTGCTATAAAATCTTTTTTAGCCTGTACAGGGTCAGGGCTTTGATTAACCCTATCTTGCCAAGAAGGTGAAAAAACTGTGCCTGGTGCAATTGAGTTACATCTTATATTTTGTTTAACAAAATCAGCTGCAATTGATTTTGTTAAACCGATTACGGCTCCTTTTGTGGTTCCATAAACAAATCTATTTGGAAAACCTTTTAAGCTAGAGGCACAAGAGGAAACATTGATAATGCTACCACCATTTTGTTTTACCATTAGTGGTAATATTGCTTTGCACATAAAAAACATAGATTTTACATTTACATCACTTGAAAAATCCCAATCTTTTTCTTCACAATCAAGAATGGTTCCGTGATGAACAAACCCAACCGCATTAAATAAAACATCTACTTTATCTAAAGATTTTGTGAAATCTAAAATTGCATTATTGTTAGTTGAATCTAATGTTTTTACTTTAATATTAGGAAATTCTTTGTTTAAATCAGCTAAGGTTTTTTCATTTAAGTCCGTTGCTGTAACATTTGCTCCTTCTTTATGAAATGCAATGGCTGTTGCTTTACCAATTCCTTGTCCTGCAGCAGTAACAACAATTTTTTTACCTTCTAATCTTTTACTCATTTCTTATTCATCCTTTCAATTTCCATATAAAGTGAACTATGGTCTTTGTTTCCATGACCATTTTCAACTAGAGTTTTATACATTTCTTTAACTAAATTTGAAATAGGTAAATGAGTATTAAAATTATTTGCACAATCTAAAATATTATTCATATCTTTTAAATGAGTGGAGGTTTTACCTTTTGGACTAAAATCCTTATCAACCATTCTTTTTCCATGAGTTTGCAAAATTTTACTATCTGCCCAACCACCAGATAAAGCACTAATCATTTTGACAGGATCTGCTCCTGCTTTTTCACATAACGTTACCGCTTCTGCTACTGCACCAATTGTTAGGCCAACAATTATTTGGTTAGCAAGTTTTGATACTTGGCCACTGCCTATTGGACCCACCAATGTTGGATTTCCCATTGTCTTTAGAATTTCACTTGCTTTATTGAAAACATCTTGCTCACCTCCAACCATAATTGCTAATGATGCTTCCTCTGCTCCGATAGTTCCTCCTGAAACAGGTGCATCCAAATAATTTATCTTTTTTGATTTTAAATTATTTCCATGTTTAGTTGCTGTAGATGGCTTAACAGAGCTCATATCAATTACTGTGGCTCCTGTCTTTAAACTCTCTGAAAAATCAGGACTACTCATTACGTCATCAATTGCAGTGTCGTCTGTTAACATTGTTATGATGAAATCGCTATCACTTACAGCTTCTTTAATTGTATTTGATATCTCTCCCCCATGATTTTTTAAAGGATCTGCTTTATCTTTAGATCTATTAAACGCCTTTAAACTATATCCAGCCTTCAATATATTTATAGCCATTGGAAGGCCCATTAGACCTGTCCCTATAAAACCAATTTTAATCATGGTTTAGGTTTAAACTCGTGAAAATTTTGTGTCATTGCTTCTGGGAAAAACATTACACAAGCTAAAACAATCAATTGAATAACAATAAATGGTGCAAAACCTCTGAATATATCAGTTAACGATATGTGTGGTGGCGCAACTGATTTTAAGTAGAAGGCTGCTGGCCCAAAGGGTGGACTTAAAAATGAAACTTGCATATTTACACAGAATAAAATTCCAAACCATATTGGATCAAAACCAAGAGCTAAAACTATTGGTAAAAATACTGGCATTGCTAACAACACAATACCTACCCAATCCATAAATGCTCCCATTATTAAGAACATTATTTGCATCATGAAAATTAAATACATTGGTTTTAAATCATAAGCTAAAATAGCTTCTGCTACATATTTTGGTCCGCCAGCAAGAGAATAAGCACCAGCTAAAACCGTAGCTCCAAAAGTAATTGTTAAAATAGTACCTGAAGCTTTGAAAGTTCTTACCAATGCATCTTTAAATAAAAACCATGTTAATTCTTTTCTTGAAAAAATAATAATCAATGTAGCGACCACTCCCATTCCAGCTGCTTCTGTTATGCCCGTAATTCCAGAATAAATTGAACCCAAAACTATTATTACTATGGCAATTGGAGGTAATAGACCTGGAAGATATGACATCTTTTCTTTTAAAGTTAATGGTGCTTCATCACTTAATGGTGCCAGATGAGGTTGCAATCTTGTTCGAATAAGAATGTAGGTGATAATTAAACCTGAAATCAATAAGCCTGGTACAATAGCTTCTTGAAATAACATTGTAATTGAAGTTTCTGTTGTTAATCCGTAAATAATTAAAACAATTGATGGAGGGATCATTGTACCTAAAGAACCTGATGCACAAATAATTCCAATCGACATATCTTGATCATATTTTAATCTCAACATTTGAGGTAAAGCTATTAATCCTAACAAAACAATTTCTCCTCCAATAATTCCACTCATTGCAGCCATAATAGTAGCCATGATTGCAGTCACAACTCCCACTCCCCCTCTTGTTTTTCTTAACCAAGCATTCAAAGCATCATATAGATCTCTAGCTATATTTGAGCGTTCAAGTAAGGAGGCCATGAATATAAATAAGGGAACTGATAAAAAAGAATAAGTTACAACAAGAGAATAATATCTTGAAAGTAAAATACCCAATGCATGTTCGCCAATATAAAGAAATACAAGTACTGCTCCCATAAAACCTGATGCAAAACCCATTGGAACACCGATAGATATAAGAGCTAACAATCCAACTATAAGTATTATCGAAAGTGTTCCTATTTCAATTTCCATTTTATTTTAAATCTTTAGATGGGTCGTATTGCTTTTCTTTGGGATTTTTCCAATCAATAATTAAGTTATTTACAGATTGAAGAGCGATAAGAAATACGCATATGAGTGTAAGTGGCTTCATAGTTGCTGGAATTGGTGGATCCCAATAAGTTGCAAACCTTTCCCAATTTATAAATGATCTATATGCGTCTTCCATACCACCATAAATGACTGCGGCTGCAAAAAGAACAATAACTAATGTACTTATTAAATCGAAAATTCTTTGAGTAGGTCTGCTTACATAATCATACAACAATACTATTCTAATATGGCTTCTTAGACGACTTGCATATATTCCACCTACTAAATAACAAACTCCAGCCAACCACAAACATAATTCATTCACCCACAAGGTTGGTTTTTCTAATATATATCTCATAAAAATTTCGTACATCATTACAAGTACTATTATGGGTATTAAATATTTAATGGTGTGGCTTAAAAATAGAGTAATTCTGTCAACCCAAGTTATTGGAAAATCATCTTTACTTGCAACTTTTTCATTTTGTTCTTGTAAAGATTTATCAACCATAAGCTTTAAAAACTAAATTTAGTTGAAGGGCCACTGAAGGCCCCTCAAGATTTTATTATGTGCTTTTAATTATAGGATACCGTTAGCTTTCATGTAAGCAGTATGTATATCTATAAGAGCAGCAGCCTCAGGAGATTTTTTCTTCCATTCTTCCCAAGCTCCAAGTGCAGCATTTCTGAACTTAAGTCTATCTTCTCTAGACCAGTCATGAAGAGTAACGCCCATTTCGTTTAAAGCTTTTACAGCTTCAGCGTTTTTTCTCTCAACTAAGCTAGTGATAGTTCTTCCAGCAATTTCTATACCTGCTTTCATTGCTCCTCTTTCATGAGGTTTTAACTTTTTCCATACTTTAGTATTACAAGCTAAATGGTCAGCTGGCATAGAATGAAAACCTGGGTATGTAGCATACTTATTGTTTTCATAGTGTCCACCTGCATAGTTAGTTGCTAAAGATGAATAGTCAGCACCATCAATAAGACCAGTTTGTAGAGCAGTTGGAACTTCACCAAAATCCATTACGATTGGTTTAGCACCTAGTGTTGTAAAGATCATACTTTCCATTCCTGGAGGTGATCTAAATTTAAAGTCTTTAATAGATGCAACATCTGGAATTGGTTTACTAGATATTAAAGACTCATGTCCTGGTATCCACCAACCAATTAAAGTCATTCCATATTTGTTGTAAAGTGCATCAACAGCTTCTTGAGCTCCTGGGAACTTTAAGAAGTCATATTGTTGATATGGGTTATCATATCCACCCATTACATCACCTGCAAATTGGAATGCTGCATTTTTACCAGTTTGGTATCCAGCACCAGTCATATCACAGTCGATAATTCCAGTTTGAGCTGAGTTAAATACCTCAGCAGATTTTCCTGTTACTGAAGATGAATAGAACATTTCTATTTTTAAGCTTCCACCAGAAAACATTTCTACGTTTTTAGCGAATTGAGCCGCAACTTCACCATTTGGTGAACTAGCAGTAAAGTGAGTTTCAATTTTTAAAGTCTTTGCATTTGCAGAGCCAAATAAAGCAACTGAAACAATAGCTACTGCAGCTATAGTTTTTGATATTAATTTAAACATTATCTTCCTCTCGTTTATGTTATTTAGAAAGTTAAACATAAAAGAAATAAGTTTTCAACATATGGAGATTAGATTTATATATAGAAATTATATATAAATATTAAACTTACAACTTAAAGTTGAACTAAACTACTTCAGAAATCAAAGGTTTATTGTTAAAAAAACAATAAATATTATCTACTGCCATCATACTCATCGCAAGTCTTGTTTCATGAGTGGCACTTCCAATATGCGGTAAGACAAAACAATTATCTAATTTTGTGTATCGATTATCTAAATTTGGCTCGTTGTTAAAAACGTCTAGACCTGCTCCATATATTTTCTTATTTTCTAATGCATCAATTAAAGCATTATCATCAATTGTAGAGCCTCTTGAGGTATTAATAACTACAGCATGATTTGGCAATAGACCAATAGTAGAAGCGTTTAGAATATTTTTTGTATCTGGGGTAGCTGGTGTATGAATGCTGACAAAATCACACTCAGGTAACATTGAATTTAAATCTGAATAATATTTAGCACCATCCTCTAAGTCTTCTGATAATTTATTTCTATTATAATAAATAATTTTCATTCCGAATGCTTTAGCACTTTGTGCAACTATACGACCTATTCTTCCCATTCCTATAATTCCAAGAGTTTTGCCAGTTACTGAGTTGCCTATCATAAATTTAGTAAGGTCTGGTTTTTGATTTTTCCAATTATCTGATCTAACTAAATTATAAGCTTCTCCTGCTCTTCTAGATGCTGCTAATATTAAAAGAATAGTAGTTTCTGCCACCGCTTCATTTAGTACATTTGGAGTGTTTGTTACTTTAATTTTTTTTACCTCAGCTGCCTTGATTGAAATATTATCGTATCCAACTCCTACGTGAGCAATAATTTTTAATTTTCCATTCAAATTTGAAAAAAATTCTTCTCCTACTTTATCAAATCCAGAGGTGATTAAGCCATCATAATCATTACCCATCTTAATGAGGTCGTCTGTTGGAATTGGCTCATCCTGTAAATTTAAATTTACATCAAATTCTTTTTTTAACTTTTCTTCAGCCCCATCTGAAATTTTCCTAGTCACTAATATTTTAGGTTTCATTTAGTGAGAATCTCTTGGAAGACCTTTAGTGTGAGAAACGTCTAAATATTTACCTCGTGAATTAATACATGCTCCATCTTCAAGCTGACCTACAGTATTTCTAAATATCTCTTGCCAAGGGGTTTGGTTATTTGGTTTAAATGATTTTTTATTTTTCCTCCTTTTTTTAAATTCTAATTGAGAAATTA
>JACWDO010000016.1 GCA_014654115.1 Pelagibacterales bacterium SAG-MED17
GGAAATCAAAAAAACTGCAGAGGAGTTAAAATTTGATATTTCTGAATTCGAAATAATAAATGAGCCAGTTGAAAATAACACTGCTAAAATTGCAGCGAAACTTGCTGGTGATGGAAAAGTAAAAATTATTGTTAAAGGTCACATACATACTGACATTTTAATGAAAGAAGTTTTATTAAGAAAATATAACTTAATTGGCAAAAAAAGACTGAGTCACATTTGGCACATGACTTTAGACAAAGAAGACAAGCCATTAATCATTACTGATGGTGCCTTAAATGTAAATCCAAACGTTAAGACTAAAATGCATATTCTTAAAAATGTAGTTGATTTTTGTCATAGAATTAAAATATCAAAACCAAAAGTCTCCATTCTTTCAGCAACAGAAGAAGTTTTAGACAGTATGCAAAGTTCGTTGGATGCAAAAGAAATCTGTGAGTTGGCTGAAAAAGAAAGTCTTAATGCAGATATATTTGGTCCCCTTGCGTTTGATAATAGCGTGTCAAAGAAATCTGCAGAGATAAAGGGAATAAAAAATATAGTTGCAGGAGATGCTGACGTATTATTAGTTCCAAATGTAGAAACAGGAAATGCTCTAGTTAAAATGATGATCTATTTTATGGGAGCATGTGCGGCAGGTGTGGTTATTGGAGGAAAAGTTCCTGTAGTAATTACAAGTAGATCAGATGATGCGACAGCAAGACTAGCCTCTATTGCTGCGGCTGTGGTAGCTTTGGATTAATTGAATATTGAAAAAAAATAATAATTAAATTAAGATTTAAACATGGCAATAAATTATTTAAAGAAGTCACCCAAAACTTCATCTACAGATGATACAAAAACAAGAGAGATTGTAGAGAATATTCTTAAAGATATTGAAAAAAGAAAAGAAGAGAGTTGCATCGAATTATCAAAAAAATTTGATAAATATGAAGGTGAAGTAGTTATTACAAAAGAAAAAATTGAAGAAATTAAAAAAAATTTAGATCCTAAAACAAAAGATGATATTCAATTTTCGCATGAGAGAGTAAGGAAGTTTGCTGAAGCACAATTAAAAAATTATGGTCAAGATTTCGAAGTAGAACTTTCAGATGGATTGTTTGCTGGACAAAAATTAATTCCTGTTAATACAGCAGGATGTTACGTGCCAGCAGGAAGATATGCTCACATTGCATCAGCAGTAATGAGTGTAACTACTGCTAAAGTTGCAGGTGTTAAAAATATTATTGTTTGTAGTTCACCAAAACCTGGAGTGGGTGTTCACCCTGCTATTGTTTATACTGCAAATTTATGTGGAGCAGATGTAATAATGAATTTAGGTGGAGTTCAAGCGATTGCTGCAATGACTTATGGTCTTTTTGGTAATGCTCCAGCAGATATGCTCGTTGGCCCAGGAAATCAATTTGTTGCAGAGTCAAAAAGAATTTTATTTGGAAAAGTAGGCATAGATTTATTTGCTGGTCCTACAGAAATTGCAGTTATTGCAGATGAAACAGCTGACCCAGAGTTAGTTGCCTTCGATTTGGTTGGACAAGCTGAGCATGGATACAATTCTCCAGCTTGGTTGTTTACTACCAGTAAATCTTTAGCCGAATACGTAATGAAAAGAGTACCAGAATTAATTGCAGATTTACCAGACTTGCCAAGAGAAAACTCAGGTGCAGCATGGAGAGATTATGGCGAAGTTATTCTATGCGATACAGATGAAGAAATGGCAAAAATTAGTGATGAATATGCACCTGAACATTTAGAGATACAAACTAAAAACCTTCAATGGTTTCATGATCGATTAAAAAATTATGGATCATTATTTATTGGAGAGGAAACTACCGTTGCCTATGGAGATAAATGTTCTGGAACAAACCATATTTTACCAACAAAAGGTGCAGGAAAATATACAGGTGGTTTATTTGTTGGTAAATTTATTAAAACTTTAAGTTTTCAAAGAATGACAAAAGAGTCTACTAAAGAAGTAGGAGCAGCTTGTGCAAGAATTTCAAGGTACGAAGGTATGGAAGCACATGCGCGAACAGGAGATGTTAGATTGAGAAAGTACGGTTTTTCAAATTAATTGTAATCTAGTTTATTAATATCTTTTGTAAAAACTGAGTTTATTTTTTTACCAAATTTATCAGTAAGTTTACTTTTCCAATTATTTTTAGGTCCTAACAAAAAAAATTTAATTTTTTTTTTATTTTTATCTAGAATATATTCATTAAACAGGTTTTCATTTTCTAAAGATTGAAGTTTTGCAAAATTAGTACTTTCAATTGATTTATTTAATTTTATTTGATTAATATCATTCTCTAAATTTGAAATTTTATTTGTAAATTCAATAAGCTCACGAAAAATCTTAGCAGGCTTTTTGATTAAATCCTCGTATTTAAGTATATATTTTGGAAATAAATTAGTATTTATCCAAGATTTGTAGTGACTTGACCATGAAGTTAAAAAGTGAGTTGTTGAATAGTCTATTTTAAATTTTTTTCTATTATCAAAAATGTATTTCTTTTGATTATTCATGAAATCTAATGCTTCATCATAATTTAAAGAATAATGATTTTTCAATGAGGTAACCACATTTCTTGGATCTCTAACTATATAAATAAATCCTTTTGTAAATCTTGGTAATGTAAAATGCTTATTATTTATTGTAATTAGAGCATTGTGTGTCTTTAGAAAAATTATTTTATATCTTTTACAAATTTCTTCTTGTGATTGTGACCATTGGTTTATTATATCCACCGGTCTTTCAATTTTTGTCTTAAAAAACTTACTAGTTGGATATTGAGGTATATTTTTTAATAATTCAAAATTAAATTCTCCATTATTTGTATAGTAATAAGAAGACAAAAATGATCTGACCCATGTATTTCCACTTTTAGGATAAGATGCAATCCAAATAATCATTACTACACTTATCAAATTCAAAAAATTTTGAGAATTGTTTATAATTAATAAGTGTTATGCAAATATTAAATTCGGGAAATCAGCAAAACTGAAACCCCAATTACAAAAATAAATATACCAAGAATTTCGGTTAGCTTTATTTTTTCTTTAAATAAATATTTTGAAGAAAAATAACTAAATAATAATTCGATTTGACCAACCGCTCTTACAAAGGATGCTTGGATTAAAGTAAAAGCATAAAACCATGAGAGCGATGCAAAAAAACCTCCAATACCAATTAACATACAGTCGTATTTATCATTATATAGTTTTTTAAACTCTTTTTTTTCAAAGACTAAAAGGTAAATCGTTAAAATAATTGTTGGAATTAATAATCCAAAAAGTAAAGTTGATATTACTTTTTCAAAATTTGAATCAAAATTTTCTAAAGATAAGGCGGCAGATCTAAAATAAACAATACTCAAAGCCAAGAATAAACCTGATATTAATCCTATTAATGTCGTTTTTGAAAATAAATTATGTAAAAAATATTTTAAATCTTTTATTGATAAAATTATCACACCTAGAGTTGATATTATAATTCCACTAATTCCTAACTTACTTAATTTTTCGTTTAATATTAAATATTCAAATATGGCAACTTGAACAACTTCTGTTTTACTTAGCGAGGTTCCAACAACAAAATTTGAAAACTTAAATAAGTATAATAAAACAAAAGTAAATATTACTTGAAAAATTGATGCTAAAGTTACATTTATTAAAAAACCTGGTTGACTGAGTATTTCATTGATTACAGAAATATCTCTAAAATATATAAAGAACAACACTAATGCTAAAGGTAGAGCAAAAGAAAACCTTACATAAGTTGAAGCTATAGTCGAGACATCCTTATTAATTTTTTTTTGAAATGAAGACCTTAAATTCTGAAAAAAAGCCGCAATAACTGTAACAACTATCCAATTCATGTGAAATTATTTATATAAAAATTTGTTTAGAAAACTAAATTCTATTTCCATCTTCATCAAATATAAAAATATCTTTCGAGTCAAAATTTATTTCATTTTGAAAATCTTCTTGGCTCGAAATTTTTGCACTTAGTTCTAAATTATCATTGCTCATATAAACAATCTTCTCATTTCCTAAATTCTCAACTAAATCAATTTTAGGCTTAATTTTAAATTGTGAACTACTTGATAAATTAAAATGCTCAGGTCGTATTCCCAAAAAATATTTTTTTTTATCAAATTTAATTTTTTCAAAAATTATTTCATTACCTAAAAAATTAATTTTATTATCTGAAACAATATTTTCATTTTTTAAGGGTAAAATATTCATTTTTGGTGTTCCTATAAATTGAGCAACAAAAATATTAGCAGGATTATTATATATTTCATCTGGTGTTCCAACTTGTTCAATGTTACCAAGATTTAATATTACAATCCTATCAGCAAGTGTCATTGCCTCTACTTGATCGTGTGTGACATAAATCATATTTGTTTTAATTTGATTATGTAACTTTGAAATCTCAACTCTCATCTCAGATCTTAAGGCAGCATCTAAATTTGATAAAGGTTCATCAAATAAAAAAATTTTAGGATTTCTTGTAATCGCACGTCCGATTGCAACCCTCTGTCTTTGTCCTCCTGACAATTGTTTGGGTCTTCTTTCCAGCAACTCCTCAATTTTTAAAATCTTAGCTGCTTGCATTACTTTTGTTTGAATTTCTTCTTTGGATCTTTTTTCAATCTTTAGTCCAAAAGACATATTTTCATAAACATTCATATGTGGGTAAAGAGCATATGACTGAAATACCATTGCTGTTTGTCGTTTAGAAGGATGTAAGTCATTTATTTTTTGATCATTAATAAATATTTCACCTTCATCAATCTTTTCTAATCCAGCAATCATTCGCAATAATGTTGATTTACCACATCCAGAGGGACCAACTAAAACTAAGAATTCATCTTCTTTACCTAATAAACTAAAGTCAGTTATTATTTTATTTGATCCAAATGATTTGTTTACACCATTGAATTTTATATTAGACATTAACTTCTATACTCCCCCCAACAAAACTATGGGTAGTTTTATTATTAAGAAGTATACCAATTAGAAACTATTTTACGATATTTCGTAATCAGAAAATCTTGGTTAAAATATCTTGATTTATAATGAATTTATTAAATCTGGAGCCATTTTCTTAGATTTAGATGAAAATCTCAGCTTTTTAATCGCTTCTAAATTAGATTTGTCATCACCAACAACTATAAATCCTATCATTCCCATATTCTTATGGGGAGTACACCAGTAAGCGTAAATTCCTGGAATTTCAAATTTGTATTCAACATCTTTATTAAACTTTGATTTAAATTTTCCAACTCCTTCTGGAACACCCTTTTTAATAAATTCAACGTTGTGACCTTTATCTTTAGCTTTCCAAAAAACCGTGTCTCCAACATTTACTCTGACTACTTTTGGCTCAAAAACATTTGACTGCTTATCTAGTCTATTCAACATTTCTACTGTAACGTCTGCAGCTAAACCGATGTTTCCAAAAAAGGTTGTTAATATAAGTGATGTAATAATTAAGAATTTATTGTGTGATTTCATAGTGTTCATATAGATCTTAAAATTTTACTTACAAGAATATATGTATGTAACAAGTTGACACAGTTTGTTTAAATTAAATACTTTTTGATAATCTTTCTGCTCTAAGAGTTGTGAAAACAATTATAACTAAAAATGGAATACACAATATGTTCATTGTCTTCCAGCTTGTATAACTTAACACAACACCAGCAGTTAAACTTGCAGTAGCTTGAATTGAAAAAACGATAAAGTCATTAAAACCTTGGGCTCTAAACCTTTCCTCTTCTTTATAATTTAAAACAAGTAAACTTGTTCCTGATATAAATAAAAAATTCCATCCAAGACCTAAGAATACTAGTGAAAAAATATAGTTTGAAACAGTTTGATCAAGATAACTAAGAATTATTGTGATCACAAAAAATAATACCCCACAATACATAATTTTGCTGTGTCCATATTTCTTAATTAGATTTCCAGTAATTAATGCTGGCAGAAACATGCTAATGATATGCAATTGAATTACAAAACTGGTGCTATTTAAAGACATATTATCATTTATGTGCATACTTATTGGAGTAGCTGTCATTAAAAAGGACATTACTGCGTAAGCAAAAGATGATGAGACTAATGCCTGCAGAAACCTCGGTTGTGATATTAATTCTAAAATAGACCTTCCTTTTGAAATTTTTTTGTTATGTGTAACTTTATTTTCTTCGTAAAAAGTTAAAAAAATAATTGATGATAAAGTTAATAGGGACAAACAAAGATAAGAACCAACGTACAAGCCCTCTGAAATTATATTTTTTCCTAAATTTGCCAAATTAGGACCTAACAAAGCTGATAAAATTCCTGCAAAAAGAAGCAAAGATATAGCTTTTGGTGCCTGTTTTTTATCTACGCTTTCAGCTGCCGCAAAACGATATTGATGAGCAAAAGCCATGCCAAATCCAAGAGAGAAACAAGAAAATGAATAAAGAATAAAGTTTTGTTTCAGCACAGCATAGGCTGCCAAAAGAGCAAATATTGAAGTTGTAATGGATGCTAAAATAAAACCTTTTTTTCTGCCAGTAATACTCATTATTTTTGAAGCGGCTATTATGAAAATAGCTGTACCAACTATTGATAATGACATGGGCAAAGTTGATAATGATTTAATCGGGCTAATGCTTGATCCAATTATTCCACTTAAGAAAACTGTTACAGGAGCAACTGAAAATGCACATGCATTGCTGGCGAATAACAACCAGACATTTTTGTTCATTAGAGTATTAAACTCTTTTCTTGCCTTGAACTACTCTGTCCAAAATTAACGCAACAAATAGTATTGCAATACCAGCTAAAATACCTTGGCCCACGTTAGCATATTGTAGTGCTTCTAGAACGTCTTGTCCTAAACCTTTTGCTCCTATTAAAGATGCAACAACAACCATTGCTAAACTTAACATTACAGTTTGATTTACTCCAGCAAGTATTGATGGTGTTGCAAGTGGTAAGTCTACTTTTCTAAGTAGATACCATTTAGAAGCTCCATAAGCTATAGCTGCCTCTCTAATTGTTTCAGGCACACCTCTCAATCCTAATACGGTAAGTCTAACTACAGGAGTTCCTCCAAAAATCATTGTTATAATTACTGCTGCAACTTTTCCTGTACCAAAAAAAGCTATTACAGGTATCATGAATACAAAGGCTGGCATTGTTTGCATAAAATCCATTATTGGTCTTATCATTGAATAAAATCTTTGACGTCTTGCACAATAAATTCCTAAAGGTATCCCTATAGCAATACTTAAAATTGCAGCCGTTCCAAGTAAAGCAAGCGTTGTCATTGCTTTAACCCAAAAACCTAAAAAACCCATATAAGCTAAAAATCCTGCTGAATAAATTGCGGTTCTTATGCCTGCTGACAAAGCAGTTAGAACTACAATAGTGGTTATGATTACAATCCAGGGAGTTTTAACAAATAAAAGTTCTAAAAAGTCTAAAACAGATCTAATTCCAATAGTTATTGCTGTAAATACAGCATCTCCTTTGATAACCGCATAATCAAAAATAGTTTCTACCCATTTAATAGATGTAAGTCTTATTTCTGGATGCGTAGGAAAATCATTCATTATACTGAAAAAACCTGGAAAACTATAGTGAATTACTGAAAAAAACATAATGACTATCGTGAAACAAATACTTAATAGATAATTTTTTGTTTTCATGCCTGGGCTTATTAATTTATTAGATAGCCATTCAGAATATCTTTTCTCTAAAATTGTATTTGCCAGCACACCTTGAACCAGTTTAATAAAAATTAATAAAATAATTCCAGAGAAGGTAATCCATATTGCTGAAGCTTCAATTATTTGAACATCTACCACATATTCTTTCATTGCTTCTTCCAGAGAATTAATAGCTCTTTTGTAAACATCGACTTTGTCTGGATTATTTTCGATTGCTGATTGTAATTGCTTATTTCTAAAATCAATTGTGGACTGAATTTTATCAATTTTTTCTAAAGCATCTTTTGTGATATTACCAAATAATCCTCTTATGATCTGTACAACTGCAAAAGTTTCAACAATTAAAAAAGTTAAGGCATAGTTCCAAACATTTCTTAATCCAAACCAAATTGGTCCAAATAATGCAGCAAATAAATTAAAAGAAAAAGAGTAAGATGGCTTACTCCCAATTTTCTTAAATTCTTTAATATAATATTCTGGATTTGTGATTACAAAATTTTTAATTAATTCTGACCTAGATACGTTTTTTAATTCTTTATTCATTGTCATTTCCTTCAACAACTGCTTTCAACAGATCTGACTGTGTAATAATTCCCACTTCTTCGCTGTCATTGTTATGGACTATAATTGGTTTATTCTCTGATACTGAAGTTTCTATAAGTTTACTTAATATATCGTTTTCATTAACTATTTCATTGTTGCCAACATTCTCTCCAAAATTTTTCTTATAATCTTTTAAGGGTTGCATAATAGTTTTAGCTTGAACAACTTTCAGCCTAGAGATGCCTTTTACAAAATCTGCAACATAATCATCTGCAGGATTCACAACTATTTCCTCTGGGGTGCCTATTTGGACCACACTTCCATCTCTCATTATAGCTATTCTATGACCAACTCTTACTGCTTCATCAAGATCATGAGTTATAAACACAGTTGTCTTTTTCATCTGCTTTGAAAGTTTGATAAATTCTGTTTGAAGTTGACGTCTAATAAGAGGATCTAATGCACTAAAGGGTTCATCCATCAACAAAAATTCAGGATCAGCAGCTAATGCTCTTGCTAACCCCACTCTTTGTTGCATCCCTCCAGATAATTCGTGTGCGTATTTGTTTCCCCAACCTTGTAATTCTACAATATTTAAGATGTTATTTGCTGCATCTAATCTATCATTTTTACTAACTCCTCTAATTTCTAATGGCATAGCAATATTATCTAAAACTGATCTGTGGGGCATCAATGCAAAATTTTGAAAAACCATACCAATTTTTTGATTTCTAAGATCTTGAAGATTTATTTTATCAAATTGCATTACATCTTGATTATTTATTAATATTTTTCCTGATGTTGGTTCTAACAACCTGTTGATATGTCTAACAAGTGTAGACTTTCCGCTACCTGATAGTCCCATTACACAAAATATTTCACCTTTTTTTACATCAAATGAAACATCTGAAACTCCAATTACTGAATTATATTCTTCTAGAGCTTGTTGTTTTGTAATTTTTTTATTTTGAATAGCATTCAACGCATCCTTGGATGTATTCCCAAATATTTTCCAAACGTTTTGGATTTGTATGGCAGCTTCCATATAAAGATTTTAGCTTAAAATTATTGAAAATGATACCTGGCAACTAAATGTCGCCAGGTAAGTTTAATTTAAATTGTCTATTTTATAGACCTAACCAACCGTCAACTGTTGATTTGTTTTTAGACATCCAATCTCTAGCAACTTCGCCTGGATCTCTTTTTTGGACTGAAACTTCGTATGCCATCCAAGAAACATCATCAGCAGTGATTTGGAAGTTATTGAAAAAATCTACAATTGCCGGAGATTTGCTCTCAAGAGAAGTTCCCCAACCAATTTGAATTTGTTTCAGTGCATCCTTAGAAGCTACATAAGATTTTTGATACCAATCAGCATCTGCTTTTGGTTGTATCATTTTATATTTTGCAGCATCAAATTTAGGCTCTTCAAGCATAACAACATCAGCCATTCCCCAAATTGCATGCGGTTTGTAACAATAAAATGCATAACCTTCTCCTTTTTTAATTGAGTCTAAAACTCTTGCATTTTTTACAGCTTCTGCAGCTCTTATTGGCTCAATACCAGCATCATATAATTTATAATCTCTTAGTTTGACTTGGTTCACGTTAGCAGAGGCCCATCCATCTGCACCAATCCAAAATTCACCTTTGCCATTTCCATCACTATCCATTGCTTTAACTACTTCCGGTCTTCCCAAATCTTCAATTGCAGTAATATTCATTTTTTTTGCGAACTGTTGAGAAACACAATAACCTTGATTTCCTTCATAAGGATTTTTACTTAATTTTAATGTTCCTTTTGGTACCAAGTCTTTTGTATAAGCTTCTTGATTTGGTAGCCAAATATCAGGATGAACCTCAATCTCACCCTTGCTTCTATCAATTGCGCCATAGATAGCAGTATTATTTCCTGGAACTAATTCAGCTTCACCACCCATTTTATCAATCACAACTGCTGCAAGTAAATTTGCAATTGCTGTTGCACCTGTCCAACCTGGATCACCAATTTTAACTTTTTCTGCAAAAGCTGAAAAAGGTACAAAAAGTGAAATAACTCCAGCGACAAGTAATTTTTTTATTATTTTCATATTTTTCCCCGTATTAATTATTTGTAATAATAAATTCTATCTTTGTTTCTTAAGTGGAGTCAATATTTCTTGCTTGGATAATTAACAAAGCTGTTATGCAAAAACCTAAAATGGTCTCATTTAATCTGTTAAAAAGTCTTTCACAACATCATTAAATTTATCAGGACTCTCAAGATGAACATTATGACAACAATTTTCAAATATTTTTAAATCACTATCTGGAATTTTATTTTTGAGCATTGAAACTTGCTCAAAGTTATATGATTTATCTTTATCACCCCAGATTATTAAAGTTTTGTTATTTATATTTTTTAAGTTTTCTAAACCATTCCAATCTCTCATGGCAATTAAAGAATTACGAGCTGTTTCTTCCGATGTATGTTTAACTGCATTTTCACACAAATAGTAATTTTTAGCCCTGTCCCCTTCTACAAACCAATTTTTAGGTATTCTTTTTACTTGTTCCTTAATTCCCTCAACTTTCAATTTTTCTATTGAGGTATTTATTGGTTCAAATCTACCTGGAATATCTCCGATAGGTCCCGTAGCAAAACAAATTAATTTATTTATTCTGTGTCCAAAAATTTTTGCTATTTCCTGAACAATCATTCCTCCCATTGAGTGACCCATTAAATTAAACTTATCTATTTTTTTTTTATCAATTTGCTCAATAATAAATTTCGCCATTAAATTTATACTATTTAAGGACTGTGCTTTAAAACTTTCACCAAACCCAGGTAATGCAGGTGCTATAATTCTAAAATTTTTACTAAGATATTCTTTTTGAAATTTCCACATTTCAGATGAACCAAGATATCCATGAACTAGGACAAGTGGGTAACCTGAGCCAATATCATCAATATAAATATCTTGCATAATTGTTATTAAAATATAGTTGTATAAAATAGGTTTTAAAACAAAATTCAAAATAAATTTATGATTGGTATTCTTGGAGGAATGGGAACACAAGCTGGGTTAGATTTTTGTAACAAACTTGCAAAAATAAATGCTGGTAAACTTGATCAAAAATATCCAATGTTTGTTTTATATAACAAATCAAATATTCCAAAAAGACCAGAAAATATAAAAAAATACTATAACGTATTAAAATCCCTTCTTGATGGCTGCGAAATGTTACAAAAAAATAATTGTAAATTTATAGTAATGCCGTGTAACACCGCTCACTATTGGTATGATGATTTAAAAAAAAAAGTTAAGAT
>JACWDO010000017.1 GCA_014654115.1 Pelagibacterales bacterium SAG-MED17
TTAACAAAAAAGTTTTTAAACTTGTAGAGAAAACCCAAAAAATAATTGGTTTGAGATTAGGACCTGATGATGCATATTTAATAACAAGAGGTCTCAGAACCTTAGATGTAAGATTAGATAAACATCAAGAAAACGCTAAAAAAGTCGCAGCCTTTTTATCAAAGAATAAAAAAGTAAAACTTTTATACCCATATTTGAAAGGATCACTTAATTACAAATTATGGAAAAAATATTATTCCGGTGCTTCTGGTCTAATGGGTCTTAAAATCAAAACAAAAGACAAAAAATCTGTAATAAAGTTTGTTAATTCACTGAAATTATTTGGTTATGGTTATAGTTGGGGAGGTTTTGAAAGTTTAGCTTTACATCAAAGTAAAGCAGAACGAGGTAACAGGATTCACTCAGATATTAAAGATGACGAAACAATTGTAAGGCTGCATGTTGGTCTTGAAGATCCAAAAGATTTAATTGAAGATTTGCGAAAATCGCTTAAATTCATTAAATGAGTTCTGAAAAATTTTTCACTACAAAAAAAGCATTAATTACTTTAGTAGCAGCATCGTCTGTCGTAATTGTTTCACTTGGAATTAGACAGACTTTTGGATTATTTTTTTTTGATTTTAATACTGACCTTGATATCTCTATTTCACATTTTGGCTTTGTAATCGGATTGCAGCTTTTGATGTGGGGAGTTTTTAGTCCTGTGTTTGGTTACATAACAGATAAGTATGGAGGTGCGGCTGCAATATTCATTGGTTTTTTATTTTACTTAGCAGGATTGTTGCTTTTCTATTCTGGATTAAATACCGGATATTATTTCACATTAACTATTGGTCTATTAATTGGAATAGGCCTAGGAGGAACTGCGATAAGTATTCCAGTATCTGTTGTCGCTAAACATTTTCCTGCTTCCAATAGAACAATTGCTACAGGGATTGTAACATGCGCAGGTTCATTTGGGTTTTTTGTGTCACCATTGCTGGTTAGATATTCTTTAATTGAAATAGGTTGGGAAATTACTATTTTGTATTTCTGTTTTTTATTAGGTATTGGTTTAATTGTTTCATTATTTGTAAGTACTCCTAAAATTCCAGTAGGAAGTAACAATCAAGATAATAAACAAACAGCCTCAGAGGCTTTAAGAGAAGCTTTCACTAATAAAAGTTTTATATTTTTAACACTTGGATTTTTTGTTTGTGGTTGGCATATCGCATTAGTAGCTACACACATTCCAAAATATATGATGGATAAAGGGATGCCCGATTGGACAGCCGCAATGATATTAGCATTAGTTGGAGTATTTAATATGATAGGAACTCTTGGTAGTGGTTATTTAGCAACTAAGTATAGTAAAAAGAAAGTTTTAAGTGCCATATATTTATTAAGAGGAGTCTCTTTAATTTATTTTTTATTTCTACCACCAAGTATATTTAATTCAGTTGTATTCGGTGTAACATTTGGACTTTTATGGCTTTCTACTGTTCCACCAACCAACGGTTTAGTAGGTCACATTTTTGGAACAAAACACTTAGGACTTTTATACGGTATTGTATTTGTCAGTCATCAGATTGGGTCTTTTCTTGGAGCTTACCTTGGGGGAGTTTTTTATGAGATGTATGGAAATTTTGATTATGCATGGTACGCATCTATCGCATTATCAATTTTTGCAGGTGTGATACATTTACCTATTATAGAGAAAACAATTGAAAGAGTTCAGCCAGCATAAATTTCAGCATAATAAATATTTAGAAAAACTTTATCAGTCTAATAAGCCCCTTATTATCTATAAAGTTGATGGGGGGTATAATATTTATACGGATTTTTCTAAGAAGATAACCCTTAACAAAAATAATATTGCAAAATTTTTAGATAGCTTTTCTTCAAAAAAATATAGAAAAGAAACCGACTTATATGTGGGATTTTTTGGTTATGAGATTTTATGTAGTCTTTTAAATTTATCTCTAAAAAATCAAAAAAAAATGAATTTCTACAAAGGTATTTTTTATAAGCCTGAAACTTTAATCAAAATAAGAAACAAAATTATAATTCATTCAAATTTAAAAAAAGATGAATTCAAAGAAGTTTTTCAAAAAACTAAAATTCTTAGCCCTTTCAAACTAAACATAGAATTTAGTAAATACCAAAAAATATTTAATGCATTTTCTAGAAAAATTAGAGAAGGAGAAACTTATCAAATAAAAATATGTACAAAATATAAGAATAAATCGACTATAAATTCAGTAAATTTCTTTTGGAAACTAATGAAGATTAACTCGTCGCCTGAGTCGTTTATGATCAGAGATAAAGATTATTCGATAGTTAGTTGTTCTCCCGAGACTTTAATCAATAGAGTTGGCAATTTTATTAATACCAAACCCATTGCTGGAACCTTAAAAAAAAATAAATATACAACAAAATCTAAAGCTCTCAGATTCTTTAGAAATAACAACAAAGAAACTAAAGAGCATAATATGATTGTAGATCTTGAGAGAAATGATCTATCTAGAATATGCAAACCAGGTACAGTAAAAATTAAAAAACAAAAATATGTAGAAGAATATAAACACCTGTATCACTACGTGACTAGTATTATTGGAAAATTAAATAAAAAAACATCTGTTAAAGAAATAATTAAATCAATGATGCCAGGTGGATCTGTTATTGGTTGTCCTAAAATAAGAACATTAGAATTACTTAATTCGCAAGAAAAGGAAGATAGAAATATTTTTACTGGGAGTTTTGGGTATATAAAATTTAATGAAGATATGAGGTTTAATATAATTATTAGATCAATTTTAAATTTTAAAAATAGATCAGAAATATCTGCAGCCTCTGGAGTTGTGTTGGATAGTAATTCAAAGAAAGAATTCAATGAAAACTTTATTAAAGCAAAATCACTTTTGGAATTATTTAAATGATTTATATTATTGATCATCAAGACTCATTTACATGGAATGTAGTTCATCAATTTTCTGAATTTGATGAAGTGTATTGCTCAAATTACTATGATATAAATAAAAAATTATTAGATAAATGTAACACAATTGTATTTTCTCCTGGGCCAGGATCACCAAAAGATTATCCAACTTCTATAAAGATTTATAATAAATTCAAAGGAACAAAAAAAATTATTGGTATTTGTCTTGGGTATCAATTGATCTTACACAGTGAAAAAGGAAAAATTATTCAGCAAAAAAATATTTACCATGGTTTTCAATCCACTGTAAAAGTTACAAGCAATCATTCTATTTTTAAAAAAAATTCAATTTTTAAGGTTGGTAGGTATCATTCACTTAAGCTAAAAGAACCTTTTGTGAATGAAAACTTTAATATCACTATGAGATGTACTAAATCTGATATAGCAATGGGTTTCGAAAATATTCAAGATGATGTATATGGATTTCAGTTTCACCCAGAATCTTTTTTGACAAATAATGGTAAAATACTTATTAAAAAAATCTTATCAGCGTAAAAACTTTAAAGAAATTAAGTTTGATGATCTATGGAACAAGGATGGAGTTTTTACAACAATGTGGATCTATAATAAGCCACCTAAAATTCTTTTTTTTAAAACACATATTGATAATTTAATAAAATCATTAAAGGCTTATGAGATTTATGAAAAAGGAATAAAAAATAAAATATTAAAATTAATAAATGAAAATATAGATAAAACCAAATCTTATAATCATTTACTCAGAGTTGCTTTAAATAAAAAAACTATTTCAATATCAATTAGAGACAGAATTAAACTCAAGCAAAAATTTGGTATAAAATTAGTCCACTATGAAAGAGTGAAACCTGAATACAAAAATTTAAAATACAAAAAAATACTAGGATATCTATCTAAAATGAATACATCTAAAGAAGATATTGCTTTATGTGTAAATGATAAAATATTTGAAACTGGAACTTCAAATTTATTATTTGTTAAAAAGAATAAAATTTATTCAGCAAAAAATAAATATTATAGAGGAACAAACCTTAAATTTTATGAAAAAAAATTTAATATTATAAAAAAAAATATTTATCTTAAAGAATTAAATAAATTTGATGAAATCTTGCTTGTTGGTTCTGGCAAAGGTGTAGTTTCCACAAGTTATATTGTAGATAACAATTGGAAGAGAAGGAAAAAAAAAATATTTAATTCAATGTACAAAACTTTTGAAAAAGAATTTAAAAAAGAAAAATATATTTTTAATTAAAAAATGAGAGATCCCAATAACCCATGTTTATTTTGTAATATATCCAACAATGATTTCGAACTAGAAAATGAATTGGCCTACGTGAGCTATGATACTTACCCAGTTTCAAAGTATCATGCTTTAATTGTTCCAAAGAGACATGTAGAAAATTATTTTGAACTAAATAATGAGGAAGTTCTAGCTTGTGACGCCCTCCTTAAAAAACTTAAAAAGAAGCTTGAAATTAAAGATGATACAATCGAGGGATTTAATGTTGGGTCTAACTCTGGCAAAGCCGCAGGACAATCAATTAATCATTGTCACATTCATCTGATTCCAAGAAGATTTGGAGACGTTGATAATCCCCAAGGTGGCGTTAGAAGCGTAATTGCCTCGAAACAACATTATGTGCGTAAAACTAAATAATAATTACGTTTATAAGCTGTTGAAATGTCATTATATCGCGGTTGATCTATTTAAATAAGTGTACTAGAAATCTTAGGCGGAAGGAACAAATTCATAATGATATCAACTAATCCATTTTTAATATTAGCAGAAACAGTACCACCATTTTTGATGCAATCTTTTGTTATTTTAATGGGCTTACTAATTCTAGTTGGAACAGTTATGGACATTATTCATAAAAAAAACGTGAAGTATTTCTTTAACAATGCAAAAAAAGCAAAATTATCAGCTACGAAAACTTTATCAACAGGAGAGAGAATATCTGTAATTTCAAAAACTATAGCAAGCGACATTGCTACTACGTCAGAACTTGGTGCAGGCAAAAGAAGAGTGGCTCATGTAATGGGTATGTACGGAACTATACTTTTTTGGGTAGGTTCAGTTGTAATGATATTCTTTTATACATCTCCAGGGTCTACTACTCCAACAGTGTGGCCAATGATATGGCACATTGGAGCAGCACTAACTGTATTAGGGGGATCATGGTTTTGGTTCTTTCTAAGAGTTGATGTTTATTCTGAGGCACAACCTTGGTTTAGAATGATAAAAGCTGACTTATTTGTTTTAGCATTAATAGCATCATCTTTATTTGGTCTAATATGGTCATACCTTCAATCACTAAATCTTGTTGGAAGATACGATGATATGGTTTTCTTAACGTTATTTATTGTTGCAAATCTAGTTTTATTTGGTGGGGTATACTGGTCAAAATTTGCTCATATGTTTTATAAACCTGGTGCAGCGTTACAAAAAAATTTAGCAGAAGCTGATGGTTCTAGGGATAATCTACCACCAGAAGCAGATGCACCTGAGCAATTTGGCTTAGGTATAAAAAGAGAAGAGCCAAAACACTATTAATATGATAAAAATTAAAAAGGAGAAAAATTAAATTATGTCAACTTTTGTATATATGACTCGATGCGATGGCTGTGGTCACTGCGTAGATATTTGCCCATCAGATATAATGCATATCGATGAAACAATAAGAAGAGCAAAGAATATTGAACCAAATTTTTGTTGGGAGTGCTATTCATGTGTGAAGGCATGTCCTAATCATGCAATCGATGTAAGAGGTTATGCAGATTTTGCACCAATGGGACACAGTGTAAGAGTTAGACGTGAAGAAGAAAAAGGAACTATCTCATGGAAAATAAAATTTAGAAATGGAACTACAAAAGATTTTGTATCTCCAATTACAACTAAACCTTGGGGTAAGTTTATTCCAAAACTTGCTGAAGGAGATAAACCAAATCAAGGTGAGATTAACTCTCAAAGATTATATACTGAGCCTGAAGGTTTAAATATTGATGGAGAACTACCTTCTGTTCCTAAAGAGACTTTCAAAAAGGGAGTTTATTATTAATGGCGAAACATAAAACACATTACGAAGATTGTGACGTTCTAGTAGTTGGAGGTGGAATGGCTGGAACAGGTGCAGCATTTGAGGCAAGGCACTGGGGAAGAGATTTAAAAATTGTTTGTGTTGAAAAGGCAAACATAGATAGAAGTGGTGCGGTTGCTCAAGGATTATACGCAATTAACTGCTACATGGGTATGCAATGGGGTGAAAACCAACCTGAGGACCATGTTAGATACGCTCGTAATGATTTAATGGGAATGGTGAGAGAAGACTTAGGTTATGACATGGCGCGTCACGTAGACTCAACAGTTCACATGTTTGATGAGTGGGGCCTACCAATGATGAAAAATGAAAAAACTGGTAGATACTTAAGAGAAGGCAAATGGCAAATCATGATACATGGTGAAAGTTATAAACCGATAGTTGCTGAAGCGGCTAAAAAATCAGCTGACAAAATTTATAATAGAATAATGGTCACTCATCTTTTAATGGATGAGGAAAAAGAAAATAGAGTAGGTGGTGCAGTAGGTTTCAACATGAGAACTGGAGACTTCCATGTTTTCAGAGCAAAAACAGTTATTGTTGCCGCTGGTGGAGCATCTCATATATTTAAACCAAGAGCTGTTGGAGAAGGTATGGGAAGAACTTGGTATGCTCCTTGGAGTAATGGTTCAGCATATGCTCTTCCTATAGCTGCTGGAGCTAAAATGACCCAAATGGAAAATAGAATAGTGTTATGTAGATTTAAAGATGGATATGGTCCAGTTGGTGCATATTTCCTACATCTTAAAACTTATACTCAAAATGCTAATGGAGAAAACTACGAGAAGAAATGGTATGAACAAACAAAAGAGTTAGTTGGCGAATATATAGATCATCATCCAACTCCTACATGTTTAAGAAACCATGCATTTATTCAAGAAACCATGGCTGGTGGAGGCCCAATTCACATGGTCACTACAGAGGCTTTTCAAGACCCACATCTAGAAACTGTTGGCTGGGAAAATTTCTTAGGAATGACAGTTGGTCAAGCAGTTGTTTGGGCGTCACAAAATATTGATCCAAAATACACAAATCCAGAACTTACTACATCTGAACCTTACGTTATGGGTTCACATGCTACATGCTCAGGTGCATGGGTAAGTGGACCGGAAGATCTATCACCGCCAGAATATTTCTGGGGTTACAATAGAATGTTAACAATTGAGGGACTTTTTGGAGCTGGTGATACTGTTGGAGGAAGTGCACATAAATTTTCTTCAGGATCATTTACTGAAGGTCGGTTAGCTGCAAAAGCTGCTGTAAAATATATTGAGGATCAAAAGGCCAATGATATCAAAGTAAGTGATAAGCAATGTGAGGATTTTAAAACAGCTGTTTATAAACCACTTGAAAATTATACCGTTGGAAGAAACGAGATTACAGGTGGAACTGTTTCACCTAGCTATATATCTCCAATACAAGGACTTCAAAGATTACAGAGAATTATGGATGAATACGTTGGAGGAATTGCAACAAATTACATGACCAACGCAAATATGCTTAAAAAAGGTCTAGAATTGCTTAAGTGGCTTGAAGAGGATCTAGAAAACGTTGGTGCAGAGGATTATCATCAGTTAATGAGAGCTTGGGAGCTTAAACATAGAGCTCTAACATCTCAGTGTGTAACAGAACATACAATGTTCAGAGAAGAAACTAGATGGCCAGGCTACTATTACAGAGGTGACCATATGAAACTTGATGATGATAATTGGCACTGTCTGACAGTTTCTAGACGTGATCCTAAAACCGGTAAGTTTTCAATGGAAAAGGTACCTGTTTACCATATCGTAGATGAGAACGAGAAGAAAAAAGAAGCTTCTTAATTGAATTATATCAGAAATGGCCCTTTTAGATAAATCCGACGAGGAAATTATTAAAATTGCTGAACCAATGTGGGCTAACTTAGTTAAGTCTTCTAATATCAAAGATTATGGTGGCTTTACTCGAGATTTGTCATCTCAAATGATGTATGGAGCTAATGAAGTCGAACTTGGTAAACAATGGGCAAATAACGAGTTGATTTCAAGTTTAGCTGAGGGATGTAAAGCTATAGGCTGTCTGAGAAGAGGTCTTTACATAACAGTTTTATATAAACAGACTAGCACAAAGATCCCTGGAGACTTTTTGGGAAGACTAGTTCTCGGGGAAGAGGGAGATGAAGTCAAAGTCTTCGGTGCAACAATTTTCTAAATATTTTAAAAAACATTTGCATTTATTACAACTTGTGGTATTTCGCGAATATGTTTCAAATAATAAATCATAATTTAAAAAAACTTCCCTTATTCTTTGAAAATCAACTAAGTAAAATAATTAAATCATTTTTATATTTATTTATCTTCTTTGCTTGGGGCATAATTCTTCTTAGTACTGCTCAGAATTTTATCTAAAAATACTCATATTTATTGACTTTGTATTCCTAGAGGAATAATTACTTTAAATGGAGTATTTTCTTCCAATCGCACAAGTAGAAATAAATTTACTTTTTATATTTGGTCTAAGTTTAGTTGTAGGAATTTTATCTGGTTTGTTTGGAGTAGGTGGTGGATTTTTGATGACACCCTTTTTAATTTTTTTAGGTGTACCGCCCATTTATGCAGTTCCTAATGAAGCTAGTAATATTTTAGGAACCTCGGTCTCTGGGTCTACAACTCATTATCTTAAAGGAACACTCGATTATAAAATGGGTTTCATGATTGTAATTGGGGGAACTGTAGGAACAATACTTGGAATTATAACTTTTTCATATTTTAAAGATATTGGGAAAATCAATGTAGTTATCTCTTTAGCTTACATGTACATCCTTGCAATTTTAGGAACCTTTATGCTTATTCAGGGTGTCTCAGAAATTGACAAAGCAAGAAAAAAAATTACTGAAAGAAAAAAATTACATAAACATTATTGGATTCATGGTCTCCCTTTAAGAATGCGTTTTAAAAAGTCACAACTTTATGAAAGTGCATTTACACCAATAATAATAGGTTTAATAGTTGGTTTTATTGCTGCAATTATGGGAATAGGTGGTGCTTTTATTTTAGTACCAGCAATGATTTATATTATTGGAATGCCAACAAGATTAATTCCAGGAACTTCACTTTTTGTAACAATATTTGTAAGTGCAATAGTAACAATCCTGCATGCTTTAAATTATGGAACTATTGATTTAATTTTAGTTTCTGTTTTAATTTTAGGCTCAATAATAGGTGTACAGTTTGGACAAAAAATTGGAGAAAAAATTGATAGTTCAGAATTTAAAACTATTTTAGCGATACTTTTATTGCTAGTTGGTATAGCAATTGCTTATGATACTTTTATTAAAGACGATGAAACAACAAGCGCTATTGTTAATGCTAAAGATAATCTAGGACCACTAAGTGAATTTATATTAAATTTTTCTAGAGATTTACCAGTATTTTATGGCTTAACATCTGTACTTCTTGCTGTTGTTCTTGGTGTAGGAGCTGCAATGATCAGAAGAGTTTATTCTAATTGGGATGATAAAAGATTAGCAAAATTAAAAAAATAATTAGGCGCTTCTATATAGTTTAGTCATAACAAATTCTTTATGACCCAGAGCTTCGGCACATGTTAATCTTCCATTAGCAACCCTTAAAGTTGATTTGATTAACTCATCGCCAGCTTGACTTAAGTTCATTTCTCTTGATAAAATTTTTGATACATCCACATCAATATGTTCACTCATAGTTTTTGCCGTAAGCGGATTAGCTGTTAATTTAATAACAGGCTCAATTGGATTTCCTATAATATTCCCTTGTCCAGTAGGAAATAAGTGAATATTAAAACCACCTGCTGCTTGTAAAGTAACACATTCTGCTGCGGCAGATGAAGTATCCATAAAGTATAATCCTGCACCTTTTGTTGGTTCTTCAGCTGGCTCTAAAACATCAATAAACTGACATCCTCCAATTTTTTGAAAATTACCAAAAGCTTTTTCTTCTATAGTTGTTAATCCACCAGCAATGTTACCTGCTGTTGGTTGACTTTCTGATAAATCATCAGTTGCCTCTTTTAGAATAAAATCATTATAATCATTCCATGTTTTTTTAAATTTTGCTTGTGCTTCTGGTGTCTTACCTCTCTTTTCACAAACCGTTTCAGCTCCTGTAAGCTCAGATGTCTCACCAAAACATAGATGTACACCTAATGGCTCTAATTTATCCATAAGATTTCCAACCGTTGGATTAGAAGCTAATCCCGATGTTGTATCAGATTCTCCACATTTTACTGAAATCCATAAATCACTCATTGGACATTCTTCTCTTTGTTTTTCTGATGCCCACATTGAAAGTTCCTGTGCCTTTTTTGAAACTTTTGCAATTGTGTCTATATCTCCAACACCTTCAATACTAAAACCTTCAACTGGTTTACCAGTAGTAGCAATTGCATCTACAATTCTTTTTGTCCACTTTGGCTCAATGCCAACAACTATAACAGCCGCGACATTTGGATTTTTACCCGTCCCAATCATTGTTCTAAAATGAAGCTCTAAGTCTGCACCAAATTGTAATCGCCCATAAGAATGAGGTAAAGCTATTGTGCCTTTAATATTATTTGCTACAGCTTCTGCACATGCATTGGAAATATCATCTACTGGAAGAATTATGACATGATTACGTGTACCAGCACGTCCGTTTTCTCTTTTATATCCTAAAAAACTCTTTGGAATTTCCATTTATTACCACTTTTTTGTTTTAACGTTATGAACATGCACATGTTCACCTTTTTTTATATTTTTAACCACTTTCCCAATATCATGACCATATTTTAAAATAGTATCACCTTCATTTAGATCCATCATTGCAATTTTATGACCTAAAGGTATTTCATCTTTTGATTGAATAGAAACAGACTTATCATTCTCCATTATCCAACAATTACAATCCATATCAGGGGTTATTTTTTCAATAACAACTACGCCAACGTTGTCTTTTTCATCATGTATTATTATATCAGTATTTGACATTGTGACGATTTCTTTATTTGAAATTTTTTAAATCTTATATATTAATCGTTCACTTTGACAATTAAAAAAGAATTAGAAAGGCTGAACCATGACTAAAATGACAACTGAAGAAGCATTCATAAAAGTTCTTCAAATGCACGGAATTGAACATTCGTTTGGAATAATAGGATCAGCTTTTATGGCAATATCAGATTTATTTCCTAAAGCAGGAATTACTTTTTGGGATGTTGCTCATGAGACTAATGGGGGGTTTAATTGCAGATGGATATAC